>JAHDIA010000799.1 GCA_020631035.1 Chitinophagales bacterium
TCCATTTTTGGCATTGTCTAGTATGCTAGCAATTTGTCCTTTCTTAGCAGGAATGCTTTGTATCATTTTGAGGACCAGCTTTACATTTTGTGCAGCTTTGGCTACATCAATACTTCCTATACCTGCATTGATTTCTCCTGGCAATTTACCAGGCGTGACAGGATCTTCTTTAAACAATGCTTTGATGGTAAAAGTATAGGCTTTTGTTTCTTCGGCTGTTTCAATAAGCAAGGTATTGCCTGTATAATTAAAATTGTAATCGACCGATTCAATACGAGCAGTACTGGTATCAAAATTAGTGGCAGCTTGCCAAGTACCATTGATAAAAGCATCATATACCTCAAAATGAGTGGGTTGTAGGTATTGGTACAAATACTTCAACAAATACCAGTGTTCCTTGATGCTATCTAAATCAAAAGTCAGTGGTTTGAAAGGCAAAAACAGCAAGGGTTTCCAATCTTCTAAACAAAGCGAAACTTTGTAATTTTGCAATACTTCGTAGTATTGAATGGTCAAGGCGTGAGCGTGATTGTAATTGGTAACATTACGGGTTTTGATGCTTTCTTTTTCGGCTCTTTCATCGGTTACAATGACACTTGAAAACAAGGAACGAACATTGGAGGAATTTTGGGATGTAGATTCCATTATGTTTTGTCCGACAGAACCTAAAATATCTCTAGAGCCCGAATTGCTTGACTTTACTGTTCCCACTTGTTCATTCTCTGAATATATTTTGGATCGTCCTGCGGAACCAGCAATGGAACGGGCTGCATTTAAACCCAATTGTACAGGCACACCTTGTACAGGAACGGTTGCTCCCGCTGATAGTCCTAAACCAACACTTGCCCCTAGTCCAACTGTTGAGCCTTTGGCAGTTGTTTTAGTTGAAGATTCCATAGTGGTATTGCCTGTCACATGTTCACGAGCGGTTGCACGGGTGACTTCATTTAGTGCCCTTTTGTGTACCAATTCATTTTGTAGACGTTCGTCCACCAAGGTATTTTCGGAACGTCCACTGCTTTGGGTTCGGTACCATTCGATGACGGCAATGTTACGAGACTCACCTGGCGCCAAGGCAAGACTGTGAATGATTTCGCCCAAGTGACTGCCAATGTTTTC
The DNA here is from genome assembly GCA_020631035.1 of Chitinophagales bacterium. GTDB lineage: Bacteria > Bacteroidota > Bacteroidia > Chitinophagales > UBA2359 > JAHDGP01. The sequence continues at coordinate 1,120 of JAHDIA010000799.1, forward strand.
CCAGTATTGTTTAAAGCCCGCCACATAACCGAGATGACATCTCAAACTTCCTTTGGCAAATAGATTTTCTAGACCTGTAGTGGATGCATTGCTTCCTCCCTCTTTGATAAAAATTAAGGGATGCATCACATTGATTTCTTGGTCTTTGATAAAGTCATTGAATCTGGCAACAGAATGGGTATTGCCAATGATTTTAGGCATCAATTCTTCTGGGGCAGAAGCTGCTTCGTTAAAAAATTCACTGTCGGCTGTTAAGTAGCGTTGTGCCTCTGTAAAAGCGGGAAAACTTTCCAAATCTTCTATGGTATAAATACCGAGGTCCTCATTGAATATTTTTTCTGTTACTTGTCCCAATCCATTGAGTGCCGCAATGGAAAGCATCGGGATTTCCGATGGCAATTTGGTTTGGTAATTGCTTGCTAGGTAATTCTCTAAAAACAAATCGTGGGCAATTTCTCTACGAGCATAAGCCATTAAGACTTTGCTGTGGTGCCAGTATTTGTAATTGATGAGGTCGCCTAATGTTTTGACCTCTAGCTTTCTAAAAGCGGCAATTTGTTCGGGGCTAAGTGTGTTGAGGTTTTGTAGCGACAAAATAGCATGTAGGGTCGCTCCATCTTGTCGGGTGTGTTTGATACTCGATCTAGACATAAATTTACTTTTTGGTAGTTTAATAAATCAAAAGCCCTCAACTTACGAACTTGCTTGAATTTACTTTTGCTTTTATTTTCCCTACAAATCAACGACAAGTATCACTAAGTAGCAATTACACATTTTGGGTATTATCTCTTTTCAGCAGGCATAAAAAAAGAGCTAAAGCACTAATTGTGAGTTGATTAGTGCTTTAGCTCAATCCTATTTGCTGTTAGAAATATCCAATAAAATAAAAAAGCCAAGCCTTACACAAATGATAAGACTTGGCTTTGAGTTCAAGCATCTATTTCCTCCAATTTACAACGATAAATAGCACAAGCCTCTTAAAAAGACAAAGCAATAACAATCAAGACCTTATACACCAATTCCATATATTGTCTCTAGTTTTCAAGGGTTTTTAGAACGGGAAAGCTTCAAAAATGGGATTGCCTATCCCAACATATTGCCTCAACTTTGAGGTATAAAAATTAAAAAGGAGTTTGTGGGAGATATGCCGAAAAGCTAAAAAAACAGGTAATTAAATGATTGTTTTGAGTGTATGGATTCCATTCATTATTTATAAGCACTCTTACTCTCTTTAAGTGATCCCAGAGGGGGATCACTTTTTTTATTTAGACTGCTATATTTCGTCCTTTTATTTTATTAGAATCTTCTGCATAAGGGATAGTAGTGGACGACCAAAGGGAGTGCCCGCAGGGCGGAGTGAAGCGACCCCACGAATAGCCCGACCCG
>JAHDIA010000800.1 GCA_020631035.1 Chitinophagales bacterium
AATCATTCATAAAATGCCCTACAAAAATGCTTAAACAACTCATCCATTTCATTGAAAAATTGGGTCGTTTGATGCGGTGTTTGTTTGGTTTTCTCAATAGGTCAACACCCAATGAAGGACATCCCACTTCACCCAACCAACAAGGGGAAACTACCTATGACCACCAAAAATACGAAGGCATTAATGGACATCAAATTCACCATATATGATTAAGCTAGTCCCAACTGTTAGCAATTTTAAAGCACCCAGAGTCGAAACCGTTTTATTGGGCGGCAAACTCAACAATCCCGATGCCCAGTCCACACCAGACAATGCCGAGGACACCAATTATTACGATTACTACAATCAAGACGACAACGGCATCAATGGAGACGACATTGCAGCTATTTAAGTATGAAATTTTTACACTCCATATCGTTTGCACCAGCACACGCCAAAGGCAACGTCCGAGAAGGATTTGGGTTCAACAATCTGTTTGATTTTGCCCTTTCCTTAATCCTATCCTTTCAATCGCTGAAAAAATACCATCCCAACATTCCCATCGAATTTTGGGGCGATCAAGAAGGAGTGGACTTTGTTCAATCCATTGGCTTGCCGTATGAACAACTAAACATAATCGACGACCTTGGAACAGGCTATGAAAATATTTGGAGTCTGGGAAAAATGCAGGTCTTTAGATTACAAGACGAAGCCTTTTTACACTTCGACAACGACTTCTTCCTCAAAGGCAAACTAGACGATGCGTTGTTAAATGCCGACATTTTGACCCAAAACAACGACATGGGCAACGGCTTTAACCTTCCCACTACAAAACAAGTCATTGACTTACTTCAAGAAGAGGACACCATTGTTTCCATCAAAAATCGAATCCGCAACAAACAAAAGTTACGAGCCTACAACTTTGGCGTTTTTGGTGGCAACAACATCGAGGCTATTCAAAACTGCTTTGATGAAGTATTTGAGTTGGTCGAAAATTTGGCGTCACCCAACGTGGACTGGTGTATGACCGTTTTCCTTGAGCAAATATACAGTGCGGAATATTTTGCCCTCAACAATGTTGAGGTGTCCACCGTCATCCCCAGCAATTTTGCCAACCCCAATTATGGACAATTAGAAAGCGAAGCACCCATCATTCACTTGATTGGTCACGCCAAGAAAAACGAAGCCATTTTAGCCGATTTACATAAAAAAGTAAAAACCGATTATCCAGCCTTTTACCAAAAGGCGAAAGCATTGTATGGCAAAGCATAAAAACAAAATACTGTTTCAATCAGAACTTCCTTCCGATACACCAGAAGAAAAAAAGGGGAGTTTAATTGTCATGGAAGGCGAGCAACCTTCAATGTTGGATATAGATGTTGATAGTTACTTTGGTTATTGGCGAGCCAGTAAAGACCGACTGACTTATTTATTAAGCAATAGAAACATTGATGAGATTTATATAAGAATCAACTCACCGGGAGGAAATTTGAAAGAGTGCATTGATATGTACAACTACATTGGTCGCTTGAAAGAAGAAAAAGGCTGTTTTGTCACTACCGACTTTGTGGGTTCTTCTGCTTCCGCAGCAACAATTTTTGGGATGATTGGCGACCACATCAAAGCAGCAAATAATATCGGATTATTGATTCACTTTGCTAGAATGTTTGCAGTTGGAACTGCTGAAGAAGTAGAAAAACAACTAACAGAAATGAAAATGTACAACAGCAAAATGGCAATGGTTTATGCCAAAAGATCGGGTACAAGCTTGGATATTATCAAAGATTTAATGCAAGAAGATACCACAAAAAGTGTTGAGTTTATGCTTGGACTTGGGTTGTTGGATGAAATATATGAACCCGATCCTGCATTGAGAAACGCAGCTTAAAATACATTCAAAACGATAATAATTTAATTTTCAAAATATGCCTACTTTAGACGAAAGAATAGACAATTCCGTTCACAAAGCATTTACCTTTTTCTTTGGCAAAAAGAAAGAAAATGGAGAGGTGTTAGCTGTTGACGATAGAAGTCAACAAGCAATTGTCGCTACTGGTGAAACAACTGCTCAAGCCAGTACACCTGTTCAAACTGTACCACAAGCAACTGAAACAACAGTAGAGACAATTACAGCGAGTGAAACGACATCGTCCATTAATCAAACACCACAGCAACCAATAGCTAGTGAGCCAACACCGTCTGTTAATCAGCCACCACAAGCTGTTGCTTCATCAACTACTGAAGGAGGCAATAACGAACAACGCTTGGCAAACATAGAAGCCAGTATCAACCGTTTGACGACCGCCATGAACAATCAAGCTGCCAACCCACAATCAGGCAATTTGATCATCGTTCCCAATCAACCCAGTATGAACTATGTCGTGTCCAATCCCATAACGGGCGCAGGTGGTTTTTATATGGGCAGAGAGGCACGACAAGGTACATTCAGCGACCAACATGGCGACTATGGCTATTTACAAATGAATCGCCGACAGACTGCCCAATCGGAATTGTATTTGCGAAC
>JAHDIA010000801.1 GCA_020631035.1 Chitinophagales bacterium
TTTTTATTTATTTAAATAAATAAAAAACACAATAAGTAAAAATTATAATAAGTATATGGGGAAATAAAAACGCAATAAGTATGTAATGGGTATCTCAAAATAAAAACGCAATAAGTATGTAAAAAACCACAGAGTAAATTCTGTGGCTTCCCAGTATTAACTCACCTATAAATTCATACAATGATTTTTAATTTAATTTCCTAGTCCTCCATTATGGTCCATTGACTTCTATGGTAACGGGTAGACAATTTTCTATTGGACAACAAGGAGGAGGAGCGTCATAGCTTGTCGCATCTTCGCAATTCATATCGGCTAATGAATTAGCTGTAATGGGAATTCCTGTTGTACCATCGGCGGGTAAGCCTGCCAAAGTGATCGTTTCTGTACCTGAACCATTAGGGGTAAAAGTAGTTCCATTGACATCTATATCACCACTGACATCTACATAGGAAATCGTTACATCTACATCAAAGGTTTGGGTTTCTGGATCACAAGGTCCCACTGTAATATTATCTATCATTACCATACAACAATAAACAACATCAATCAAACCCACTATTGAATCAGAACATCCTTCTGCATCTGTTACAATGACTACTTCTTGATAAGTAATTGTATCTGGACTAAGAAAAACAATGGTATCTGTAGTCGTTGAGTCTGCATCTTGCCATTGATACATATAAGGCGGAATACCACCACTTACAGAATTGATGACAATACTTCCCACTTCGCCCACACAAACAGTATCGCTGGTAATGTTAATGGCAAAGGGTTGACATACACAAGCATTGAATCCATCTATTCTAATGGCGTGATTGTCACTAACTCCATTAGTTGCTCCATTGGTATCAGACCACCAAGTATAATCCTGAGGATTAGCTTGCTCTTCTATGGCATCTGCTATTCCATTGGAATATACCAAATACAAACAAGAAATGACTTCACTTGAAGAAATCGAAATTTCTCCATTGACATCTGTTGGTGCTATATCACCTTGTACATTGGTATCATAATTGGCAATCGCCTGATCTACAGTTGGTGAAGAATTGACTGTAACTGCATTACCCAATGCAGTTACATCTACATCTACTGTATCACCACTAGCATCCAGTGCATAAATAAATACCTCATCCTGGTAAGTATTACCTGGTGTTTCAAAAACAGCTACATTGTCTACTGTCCACTGATGACCAGAAAAATCAATATCCGATATTCTAAAATCTTCCATAAATACTGGATCAGAAAAGCAAAATTCTAAGGTAACCTCTTCTGTATGATCCTGAGAATTCATTACCCAAGTTAAATAATCTGGGCCATAAGACCCATTGGTTTGAGTCCAAAGGGATCTACAATCCGAATCCCAAGGGTCTGTAATACTACCAAGGTTTGCCCAATCTGCTTCTTCGCCATTACCTGTATAATATCCACAACCTCCAGCTGGATCAAAGGGGTGACTACCAACATCTCTTACATCTGAGTCGCCATTTCTATTATTTGGATCTATTAAATTAACGGTAACCGTTACAGGATCACCATCAGTAGTGGTCAAATTATAGGTATTGCTTTGATCATCCATATTCCAAGTTTGCCCTACTCCATTGACATCTGCCCAATCAAAAATCATAGCAGAACAGCCCGAAGGAACAACCCTTTCCTCACAAGCATATACATTGCCATAACGAATAGAAAAACTTTCACCTGCTTGAGCAAAACCACAAACTTCAAAACGTACAGTTATTACGCTACCAATGTATGAAGATACATCATAATAAGCAATGTTCTCCCCCCCTGAATTTCCATCAATATAGCCTAAGGTAGTAAAGGTTGCTCCTCCATCCCCAGAAACTTGAACACTTAAATTATCATTAATGGGACCAGTAACACTAATCATTTCATAATCAACTGTCAAAATAGCACTCACATAATCTGGATTAGTAGACAAATCGACTTGTCTTTCAATGTAACGACAGGCTCCTGTAGGTCCTCCATCTCCTTGCATTCTTAATTCTTGCAAAACTGGATCAACAAATACGAAACCACTTGCCGCACTACCATCGTCACCACCTTCTACCCAAGTACCCAACCAATTGGCATTGCCATCATTGCCAGCATAATCGGTGGTCTCAAAATAATCTAAATAATTATCACATTGTGCCAATGTGTTTTGATAGAAACACAAAGCAACAATGCCTAATAAGAATATCTTAAAGTTGGGAAATAATTGGTCGGTAATAAATGTTTTTCTAATAGGTCCAAATGTGAAGAGGGAACTCATGGACGTACTTAACCATTTAGCGATAAAAGCTAGTACTTTTACGTTCATGTTTATTATGTATTTTTTGCTCAAAATCCTTTGGGCGGAGAGGATATTTACAAGAGAGGGAAGATACTTGATATTTGTAGTAAATCAATCGGTGATTGATTGCTACACCAAGATATTTGAACAATATGAGAGAATGCTTCTTTAAAAATTACTTCATAAAATATAAAGATAAAA
>JAHDIA010000802.1 GCA_020631035.1 Chitinophagales bacterium
CTGCTACTAAAGAAAAATCATAGTATTTGTAAAAACCTTCCTCTGAATAATGCATCACACTATCACTGTCTCCATACATATATGCTTTATAAGTTTTTATCAGCTCCCCTTCCATATTGTATCGCTCAAACTCCAATACTTTTGTTGTTTGACTATCTATCAATGTATCTTTTACTGATTCCACTTTTAAATAACCTCCTACATAGTCAATATCATAATACCATGTTGCTCCAATAGGCGCAAATTCATCTTGTGCTAATGTATTGATGGAGAAACACCATAACAACAAAAAGATTACTTTCTTCATTTTAGTTAGATTTATAGGTATACATTTTCTATTGAGATATGTTGCCATAGCAATAAATAAGATAAGATGTTAAAAATGCAAGGTATTTGTCCAATGTGTGATTCCTGAACCAAAATTAATTTATTTTCCTTATAAATGCAAGGGGTTTGACTTTTGGCTTGTCAATGCAGAGGAAAAATTTGCATTATTCATTCACACCGAAATATATTTGCGCCCGTTTCGTGGAGAAAATTCGTGAATTTTCTCTACGGATGTTCTTCATCTTTGACGGAGGGATGAACGAAATAAACTACGCCTGATGGCAGTGGTACGAATGGCTGCTCTAGGCTAGTGAAGCAGGAAGTTCTGACGGCTGACATTAGGAAGACTAAGAACGACCTTGCTGAACAGTCTAGAGCAGCCGTGAGTACAAACGGACAGCAGGGAGACTCGACGGTTCGTAGGGCTGAGCGTTCCGTACTTTGAATGACCATAGTAGAATGACAAATGTACAATTTGATTGCCACGAATACACAATTTGCTCGCCACGAATGCACGAATGTACAATTTACTTCCCACAAATGGAACAGGAAACGGAGGTATTCGTAACTCTACATTCTAAACTCTAAATTCAAATCACGCTAAATTCAAATGATTCATAATTCTATTGTATTTTTGTGCCATAATGGATTTGAAAGGTATCATTGACTTGTATAAGTCTGACCAACGTATACAACGAATAACAGAATTAATCGAAGACCCCACCCTCCCTCGTTTGTTTCTGAACGGTCTTCGTGGGTCTTTTCCTAGTATGATTGCCAGTGCAGTCTATCGCTCTAACCCCAAAATGCATCTTTTCGTACTGGAAAATAAAGAGGATGCAGCTTATTTTCAAAACAATCTCAAAAACTTATTGGGCAAAAAGGATGTACTGTTTTTCTCGGATTCTTTTAAGAAACCTGGTTATTTGGATGAGGTAAATAAGAGCAATGTACTATTACGTGCCGAGTCAATTAGTCGCATTATGAGCAGTGTGACCACAGGTGAGCTAATGGTGACTTATCCTGAAGCTCTGTTTGAGAAGGTAGTCAATACCAAGACCTTAGCAGAGAATACCCTCCACATCAAAATCAATGAAAAATTGGATGTGGATTTTATTGTTGAAGTTTTGGTGGAATATGGTTTTGATCATACCGATTTTGTGTATGAGCCTGGACAGTTTTCGGTACGTGGGGGAATTGTAGATGTGTATTCTTTCGGAAATGAATTGCCTTATCGGGTAGAATTGTTTGATGACGAAGTAGAATCCATTCGGACCTTTGATCCTGTGACGCAATTGTCAGAAAAGAAAATCTCTCAGGTGACCATTGTTCCAAATATTCAATCGCATTTTAAAAGCGGGGTCAAAACGTCTTTGCTACAATTGCTCCCTGACAATACAAGCATCTGGATTAAGAATACAGAAAATTTATTGGCGGTATTGGATAAGTTGTATAAAAAAGCAGAAAACATTTTGGCACAGTTGGACAATACAAAAATTTTGTCCTACGAATCTATTTTTAAAGATGACTTTAAAAATACCATTATTGACTCTAAGGAGTTGATGAAAGACCTCAATAATTTCTCTTTGCTTGAATGGGGAATCAAGGCTTATTTTGATGGGCAAACAATGGAGTTTAAATCTTCTCCCCAACCGCCCTTCCAAAAAAACTTTGAGTTGTTGATTGGCAATTTGAAGGAAAATTCCAAAAAAGATTACGCCAATTTTATTTTTACCGAAAACCCCAAACAGCTCGTCCGCTTCGAGCAGATTTTTGAGGATATGGAAGCCGATGTTGAATACCGTTGTATACAAGTGGGATTGCACGAAGGTTTTATCGACCACCAACTCAAATTGGCATTTTATACCGACCATCAAATCTTTGACCGTTTTTACCGCTACAAAATCAAGCAGTCTTTTGCCAAGAAAAATGCCTTGACCATTAAGTTGCTCAATCAATTGCAAAAGGGAGATTATGTTACCCACATCGACCACGGCATTGGTAAATTTATTGGTCTACAAAAATTGACGGTCAATGGCAAGCAACAAGAGACTGTACGCATTGAGTATAAAGGTGGTGATATGTTATTTGTGGGCGTTCACTCTCTCCACAAAATATCAAAGTATGTAGGGCAAGATGGCAAGAAGCCTAAGATTTACAAATT
>JAHDIA010000803.1 GCA_020631035.1 Chitinophagales bacterium
TGAGAGGCTTCATCTACAATTAGATGATCGAAGGAAAGAAACTCCAAAAAGGTGGTATTGTTTCTAAAGGTGGCGACGGTGGCAACGATCACTCTTGTATTGAGCAATTCTTCTCGCCATTTATCGGCATTGTTGCCATTGAGTTTGTTTTTAAAGGCATTGACATCATCGCTGCGTTTACTTACAAGCGTATAATCTATATCGTTTTTGTGGAGTTTGCTACATACTTCGTCTACCGCCCGATTGGTAAATGCCAGAATGAACAAACGCTTGTCATTTAATTTTAAATTTTGTTTGACAATATTGACCAATACTGTTGAAGTTTTACCCGTACCTGGTGGTCCTTGAATCAAAAAATAATCCTTGGCATTTATGGCTTTACTGACCACTTCTTTTTGATTGGGAAATAAGCCTTCCATTTCTTCTAATTCAATTGCCTCCACTCTCGGTTCGGCATCGCCCATCAACAAAAATTGTTTAAATAAAGGAGCTTTTAAAAAGAAGAACAAAGATTGAATACTCGCCCAATAGTTGCGTTCAAAAAAGTCTCGTTCGACTGCCCATTTTTTGTAGGAGATGATAAAATGTTCATCGGCTTGTTTGTTGGTCAGTTTGAATTGAATTTCGCCATTTTCGATTTGCGCAATGCTCCCTTTGAGCAATTGTTGTTCTAGGGGGCGGTAGGTATTGTTTTGCTGTGGGTAAATAATGGCAATGTCGTCTTTTCTAAAATCGTGTATGTGTTCTTCATTGTATTTTAAATACATACAAGACTTTTCAGCATCATAATGTTTCAATTCCAAATCGTAAAGTATGCGATTGGCTTCGGCTTTGCAATAATGATCTTCGAGCCACAAACTAGCAAAGCCTTTTTCGTTTCGGGCTTCGTTGGTTCTATCTCCTGTTTTAGCGGTGTACAATTCATTGGTCAAAAAGCTACACAAACGTTGATAATATAATTTAATTTCCTCTGTACAAGCTTGATAGACGGCATCAAATTGCATAATATTGTCCTCCACAAAGGGTGGGTACAAACCAAAATCTTCGGTATTGATGGCATTGAACAAATCATTGGCCTCGTTTTTTCGGATTTTGTGAAAGAGAGACACCAGACTATTTCGCAAATGTACCAAAGCTCGTTCTTCGCTAAATTTGGGAGCGATGTAACGCAAAGGTGTTGCGCCATCTTTGGAATAAAAAATAGCAGAGTTACCCGTCCGTTCTCCCTTGAAGGTACTTTTAAGTAACATGTGATAACCCACCACTTGCATTTTGTTATTGACCCAAGTATTGCTTTGTGGAAAACTACCACTTTTAAGTTCAACAATGTCCTTACGTCGGTCATCTTCTGGATCTTCACTCATTACATCTAAACGCCCTAAGATTCCGTAGGCAGACGAACAAAAAGTAGGCTCCAATATTTTGCGTTTTGCCTTACTATTTTTAGCAAAATTGTAGAGATTGTGAAAGTGTTGATTTTTGATATTCTGTTCTATCAACTGCAACATTTCTTCTCCAAAATAAATACTCCGCAAAGCATTGTCTCTTTTTATTTTTTTAAACGCTTCTTTATAAGTTTCATCTGGGTGATTGATGAGCATATCCAAAAAATTGCCCACCATTGTTCCTTGCAAGGCTTTCCAGCTTGTACTCGAAGGCAATAGTTTTTTTAAAAAGTACAAATACGAATTCGTTCCCCTCCACTGAAAACACTCCGCCAATTCCGAAGCATTGAACAAATTATCTGGATCAACGACCACCAATGTATTGTTGTTGGAGTTGTACAAATGATCCTTGTTTTCTTGCTTTGTCCTATGAAAAATATGTACACTCGACCATTCTGACAACCAATTTTTCAATACCGTCAAATCGTTGTAATTGTGTTTCCACAACAATTGGGTAAATTGCTCATTTTCGCCATCTTCGTCCTTACACAAAATCCCAAAATACTCCATTCCATTTTTGGCAGTTCGTATGTCCGAAATCGCCTTGACCACAGCCCTAGTATACTCCGCTTTTCGGTTTAAATTTTGGGCAACAGGAAACTTTTTGAGTTCTAGGTCTTCATATACTTTTTGGAGAGCTTCGGGTATGTCTCTCTTAGCAAAAAAGGCAATCGTATTGGCAAGGGTTTGTATACCCAATTGGTAGAGATTGGCAGAAATGGGAAAATCCAACTCTCGCAACAACTGAGCAGCATACTTACGCAATCCATGTACATTTCGGTCGAGTTCAAAAGGCGGATCTCCTTTGTCGTGGGCATAGACAATCCGAGCGAACACATTGGCAAAAGCGTGTTCAACTTCAGCAGTAAGTGTCTTATAAATCGCTCCCAGCAAATTCTGCAATTTGGCAAAAATCCGCTTATCAAGCACCTCTTGCTTATCTCTATCTATTTCGAGCATCTGATTGTAGTAAAGTTCCGCATCTATCTCTGTTAGAAACATCTTCTAGTATTTTGGTACAGTGAGGACAAAGTTATCTT
>JAHDIA010000047.1 GCA_020631035.1 Chitinophagales bacterium
TCTTCGTTGGTTCGTGCGTCCATCCGCTTCTATGCCATTTTTTTCGCCCGTTTTGTGTTTTGCGTTTTTTTCGCCCGTTTTGTGTTCGGTCATCCCGAAAATCGGGATGTCCCTACAAATACGCCTGTTTTGTGTGTGTTTTGTGTTCGGGCAGGCATAAAACCTGCCCCTACAAATACGCCCATTTCGTGTGTGTTTGGTGTTTCGCCCGTTTCGTGTAGACGCACGGCCGTGCGTCTCTACGGGTAATTAATTTTATAATTTGCATTTTCCTAATTCGCAATTTGTATCTAATCTTCTTCTTCAATTTTTCCTTTTTCCAACAATTGGTCAAAATCGTATAAAATTTCGGAATAAACGATTGCGGGCAATTCCTTGATTTGGAAAACCCTTTCGTCTTCTTTGCCTCTACAAGTGTCGTATACATAGCTGCCTTTGTTGATGGTATTGGCTTTGGCGAAATAGATTTTTTCTAGGGTGATTTCTTCACTGTATTCGCCAGCGTGGATGTACATTTCGTCTACTTCGACAAAGACTTCGATTCCAAGATTTTCAAATGTTTTGCTAAAATTGAAAACCATTCCACTGTCTATGACAGAACCACGGCTCCAACCCTGTTCCCGCATAATTTTTCGGAAATAATAATCGGAAACCATAGTTCCTTTGTAAATGTCTAATACTTTTAAATTTAAATCTTTGCGATTGGGTTTGAATACCTTGCGTTCGAGTTGGGGGAAGGCTTGTTCCAATTGACTGTCCCTTAGGTTTTGTGTCCATTGTTTTATTTGTGCCTCACTTAATTCTAATGGATGAACCAAACCAATGCTTGTATTTTTAGGCAGAGTAATTTCATCCAAGTCTATGTTCTCCAATGCTTGGTCTTGGTTGACAGCAAAGGTGTCGCTTAGTTTGTCTTTTTTATAAATGCCCCAAATCAAACTTTGGGCAAAGGCAAAGGTAATGGGCTTTTTCATAAAGTGTGCCTGCCAATTTTCGGGTGTCCATCTTCGTTGGGTAACCAGGTAATATTCCAAGGTTTGCTTTTGGCGACGGGCAATGCTACGTATGTCTTTGTTAAGGGCTTTGAACTCGTCTTTGATGGCTTTGTCCGTTTTTGTCGGAATGCTTTTCTTGGCTTCGTCTTTTTCGTTGAGGTAAACCATTTTGAGAGTGGGGGCAAGATAGGCTCTCCACTTTGCGCCATTGACCTCAAAGTGTTTGAATAAATTGGTAAAACCAAAATCGGGAATCATCTTGTCCATCAATTCCATCCGACTCAAATTGTGTTTGGCAGCAATTCGCTCAAAGGAATCATTGGCAGCTTCTCGAATGTTGGGGTATTTGGTTTTGAAGTGTAATAAAATACTGTCGAGTGCTTGAGCAGCTTTAAGACTATCCATATTGCCCAATAGGGTAGCGGCTACGACATTGTTTTTACTAGTACAGTATTGTTGGATGGGTTCAATGACTTGCTCATCACCTAGTAAAGTTGTAAAGGGCAAAAGAGCTTTGTTAGGCGATTTGAGTCCACCATTTTTGAGGCATAAGTCTAGTAACTTTTTGGCGAAGTCGGCATCTTTGCTGTGGTCAACTTCGTCTAGGAGCATTGCGATTTCGGGAGTGGCTTGGTAGCTGTTATCTGCTTTGGCTTTTTGTAGGTGAAATAAATAGCGTGTTAAGAAAGGTGTCGCCTTTTTGCCATTTTTCCAATGTAGGACAGGGAGCTTGGATTCGTCCAACCACTTTTTACTTGATTTTAATTTATTGGCTTTTTTGACCTTTTCAAAAACGGCTAAAATGGTTTTTTGTAGGAATTTTTCTTCGCCTTGTGTCTTTAAATGTGTCAGTAACAAATTGCGTAGACCTGCATCCGTTTCTTTTTCAAATTGGGCTTTGAGTAGTTCGATGGCTTTTTTGTCATTGAGTTCACTGAGCAATCGAATCCCCCCGTCTCGTATTTGAGCTTTGGATGCTGCCAGCAGTATACTAGCTTTTTCATGTATTTCTTTGGCATTGTAAAGACGAAGCAGTTCTTGAGCAGCAAGTTTTTTGTGATTGTTGTCAGCACGTTCTCCTTCTAATATGTTCCATACATAAGAGTGGTATTCAGAGTAATCGACTGTAGGTAAAAATTGGAAAATGGTTTGAAACTCTTCCTCTTCGTCAAGATAAGTAGCTACAAGTGGGAGCGCACCTTCTTGGTAATGATTGAGAATGATTGGGAGTGCAATGCCGTAATTGTCAAGATTGCTTTTCTGAATTTCTTTTATGATGGGCATACGCATTTCTTCCCCATAATTGTTGAGCATCCAACGGAGAAAGTCGAGGGCTTTTTCTCTATCATCTTCACTGCTTACTTCAAAATGATCTGCTAGGTTTTTACTAGAAACTTTTCCTTTTTTGGGCAATGCGACACGACTCAGGCCACTCCAAGAATTAGAGACAACAAAGATGTTTTTGGTGAAGGTTTTTAGTATTGCCTCTTTGTATTGCTCCCCATACAATAGGTGCAAATCGACGGTAACTTGTATAATGTCTGTAGGGGCAAATGGGTGTTCGGTGGCATTGACCAAATGCTGGGCATGTTTTTGGGGATTGGTAAATACAAAATTTCGGAGATCGTCTATATCGTAGCGTTCGCTGCCATTTGCCAAACTAAACCAAAAATCCGCATGTTTTTCAAAATCTTTTAAAGAATGTTCAATCAAAAAAGAAATGATTTTGGATGAAAGTCGCCAATAGGGTTGGATGCGTTCTAGCAATGCTCTTCCGTGTTCCTTGAAATGTTTTTGTACAACTTTTCCAAATTTACCTACTTTTCCATCTCTATGTAGGCCTACCCGACTCAAGGCTTGTTCAAATACATCATCATTGAGTCCATATTTTTCTAGAACTGCTAGTATGTCTTCATATTTGGGTTCTTTGCCGATTTCTATTTGTTCATTGTACCATCTAAAGAAACAGAGGGCATAAGATTCATTTTCCCAAGGATGTTTTTTTAATCTAGTAGCATTGCCCCAACTAGAACTGGCAAGCATCAACATCAAACGGTTTTCTATTTCTGTCCATTTAGCCAAAGGTGCAAAAAGTGTGTATAGATGAATAGAGGCTTTTTCTACCCAAGTTTTGAGTAGCGGAATGTTGTCGGTTTTAAAACTGAGGTAATCAACAATCTTGGGAGCCATTTTCCAATTAGGAGTCAGTTCCAGAAATTTGTCGAAACGCTCATCGTATTTTTTGACCAATTTGCTTTGTTCTTCTTCAGAGAGTTGCTTGAGTTCGCTATTTACACTGGTAGGTGTACTAGCAGACCAGCCGAGATGGTCGGCAATGGCATCTAAGGATTGATAGGCAATATTGGTGGGAACATTCTTGATGGGATTGTCAAAAATATTGAACTCTGTTAGATTGTTCAAGTTTTTAAAACCCTCTTGAATGATGCTGATTTTATTGGTTTGAAGCACTAAGTCCTCTAAACTGGTGAGTTTGAAAAATGCATCAGGTAAGCTTTTGAGTTCATTGTTTTGTAGATTGAATTTTTGGAGTTTGGGCATATCCAAAACTTCGGGTAACTCTTTGATGTCGCAATATTCCATTTCCAATGTTTCCAGATTGGGCAATTGTAAATCTGGAATCTTGTGTGTATGGTGATTGTCTGAATAATCTAATAAACGCAAATTGGGAAGTTGGGTGATGGCTTTGGGAAAAGCTCTAAATCCTGTTCTACCAAGGTACAGCATTTCCAAATTGTGTAGTTGAGCAAATTCAGGGGGGATTTCTTGGAGCTTATTGCAGTTTTCAGCATGTATTTTTTGTAGGTTTTGGCATTCACCTATGCTTTCTGGAAACTCTTTGATGGGGAGCCCACCACAGTCCAATTCAATCAGATTGGTCAGTTTCCCAATGTTTAATGGGAGGTTTTTTGCTTTGTAACCATGGAGGGAGAGTTTTTTTAAATTGCTACAATTGCACAAACTTTCGGGAAAACCTTTGAACTTATCGTGGGAGGCGTAAATGATTAGTTCTTCCAAGCTTTTTAGATCGCCCATATTGATGGGTAGGTTTCTAAAATTGGAACGAACAATTTTAAGTTTTTTCAAATTGACGAATTGCCCAAGCGATTCGGGTATGTCCCAACTGTCTGGACAGTAATTGATTTCGAGTTCCTCTAAATGGGTCAATTGGAGTGCCTCCTCAAAACAACGTGGATGATAAACATCAAGTCGTAGGGAAGTACGGCTAGCATTTTTGACTCTTTCAATCTTTTTTTTGACAGAGAGGGGATAGGTCGTATCAGACAGGATGTATTTTTTCTGAATGTCCTTGTCTTTTTTCTCAAAGGCTTTTTTTGCTTTTTCGATGTCTGGGAATGTTTTTTCAGACTTTCGTCCTGTATCTGCCCATTGGTACAGCCAAGCTCTAAATTCGCCATACCAAGTTTTGAGGGTCAGGGTGTCTTCATCTAATTCAAGAGTGGCAACTTTGTTGTCATTGTCTTTTTCGTAGAAGTGTTTCATTGGGGTAGTTGTTGATTTAAAATTCAAGATTGAAAATTTAATCGGACCGCCGAAGCGGATTCAAGATTCAAAATTGCTTGCTGGGATGCCTATATTTTGAATGCTTTGAAATTTAAATTTTTGTTAAGTAATGTTGACTATCATTGTTTGATAACGTTTGTTCGCTAAATGAGGAGTAAAGCTTTTTAGTTAAAAACTAAAAACCTTGCAAATATAATTAAAAAATGGATGATTTTGTAATTGTATTTTTGGTGCAGCGTTTTTGCCTTCGTGGCTGCATTCATTCTGGTTAGCCAACGTCCCGATTTTATAAGGATACAAGCGTTCTTCCATCCGATCATCCTACGCTTTTTACTTCTTGAGAGTGAGTATTTAAAGGCAATATGGACAGTTGATGCTATCTTACACATTTTGAAAGATGCGAGGCATTTTGAAAATGCCAGGCATCAAAAAAATAAAACGACGAAGGACAAAGCATGCCACCTACGTCGAATCGTCGAACCGCAGATAGAAGTACATAGATTCGCCTTGAATTTTTCTAGTACAACTTTGGCAAATTTGGTGGGAATGCCCTCTTGAATGAGGTAAGAAAAAAGATGTTGTAAACTCAATGGAAATATATCTTCTTCAATACCATATTTTTTTAAAGTAGCAAGGATGGCTTCATAGCTAGGTTCATTGCCTTCTTTGGTTTGGCGGACATACCATTTGAAAAAGCAAGTGGCACATACCTTCCAGTTCATTGCGAGCATACGCATCCAACGGTCTTCAATGGCTGTCCAATGGTCTAGGGGCGCAAAGACATCTGACAAGTATTGAGCATATTTATAGACCACATACTTTTGCCCCCAGTTTTTTATTTCGGGTATTTGGTCTGTTTTGAAATTGAGGTATTCAACAATTTCGGGTGTTTTAAGCCAGTCCGTTGATTTTTGGGCAAAGAGATTTAGAGGGTGGTGGTATTCTTGTATCAAGGCTGTTTGGTCTTCTTGACTCACGACAGGTGGTTTGTAGAAGTGTTTCATTGGGCTTGCATTTAAATTGGAGCTTCAAAATTAGAAAATTTAAGCTTGATTCCAAATGTAAAAAAGTGTAGGACGAAGCGGGTGGATGCAATTTAAGACGCAGCTCAAAACATGCGCCCGATAACCAGACTAGACGTAGCCATGAACCAATGACATTGCACCATAAAAATACTTGAATTAGATATGACATCTCTCAAAGAAATGTCACATCTAAATAAATTAAATATTATTCTTCTTCAGTTTTTGGTTTTCTGGCAATGAGTAAAGTGAAATCATACATCGTTTCGGAATACACCAAAGCAGGCAAATCCTTGACGGCAATGAGTCGTTCGTCATTTTCGTCTTTGTAGGTGTCGTAGACGTAGCTGCCCGTTTGGATGCTGTTGATTTTGACAAAAAACAAATCTTCAAGGGTCGTCTTTTCGTCGTAATCCCAAGCTTGTACCGACATATTTTCTAGGCGGATAAAGGCTTCGATGCCCTCGGCTGGATATTGTTTGCGGTAGCTGTCGACCATTCCACCATCTAGCACAGAACCACGTTTCCAAGCCCGTTTTTCCATAAAGGATTTAAAGGTGACGCCCAAGATTTCTTCTCCATAAAAAGTGTGGAGCAATTTCTCTTTGAGTTCCTTTTTGTTGGGATAGAAAAGTTGGCGATTGATTTGCTCAAAGGCTTGATTGATGTCATTGTCTTTGAGGTATTCTTGCCAGGCTTTGATTTGTTCTTTATTTAATTCGATGGGGTGAATCATTCCAATGTGGGCATTGTCGGGCAATTCGATTTCGTCAAAGTCTGCATTTTCGAGCGTTTGGTCTTGATTGATGCCAAAGGTTTCAGTCAATTGGTCTTTTTCATAAATTCCCCAGACAAGTGTTTGGGCAAGGGCGAAGGGAATGGGTTTGTTGAGAAAGTGTGCTTGCCAGTCCGCAACAGGCCATCTTCGACCACTCATAAAATTAAATTCTAAACTGAGTTTTTGTTGTTTGCTAACTGAACGAATCTCTTTGTTGATGGCTTTGATTGCGTCTTTGACTTCCTTGGGAGCTTTGGTCGGAAGCGACTTTTTGATTTCGTCCAATTCGTTGAGGTATGCCAGTTTTAAATCAGAATTGATGTAGACACGCCAAGTCTCTCCATTAACATCAAAGCTTTTAAATAAATCCTCGAAGCCAAAATCGGGAATCATTTGGTCCATTAGTTCTAGGCGACTGAGTCCCATTTTTTGCGCCACTCGGTCAAAACCCTCAGAAGCAGTTGAACGAACATTGGGATATTTGCTTTTAAATTGTAACATAATGGCATCCAATGCACGGGCGGCAGTGGTGCCATTCATATTGCCCAACAAATTTGCCGAAAGCGCATTTTGATTGTCAATACAATACTTTTTGAGCATAGGAACAATTTGGTCGTCGCCCAAATGAGCAATGAAAGTCAAAAAGGCTTTGTTGGCTACTTTGATTCCACCGTTTTCTAGAACGAGTTTGAGCAATTTGTGGGCAAATTCTCCGCTTTTGCTAGTGTCAATGTCTGCTAGAATTGGGCGGACTTCTTGAGCGGCTTCGTGCCAATTAAGCTCTTTGTTTTTTTGCTTGTGGAACAAAAAGTTGATGGTTTTGGCATCCAGCTTTTTGCCATTTTTCCAATGCAAGGATGGAAGCTTGGAAACATCCAACCATTTTTTGACAGGCTTGTCTAGTCTACCTTTGTCTGCCATTTTTTTCAAAATGGCAAGGGCTTCTTTTTTGCCATAAGTTTCGTCCTGTGTCAAAAGGTGGGTCAGTAGTACTTCTCGAATGCCGTCGTTTTCTTCTTCTTTGAGTACTTGCCTGAGTCTTTTGTTGGCAGGCTCGTTGTTGAGGACAATGAGTAATTGAACAGCTCCCATTCTTTTGTCAACAGTGGAGGCAAGCAGTTCGTCTGCTTTTGCCAACACTTCCTTGGGTGCATAAAGGCGATTGAGTTCCTTAGCGGCAAGTTTGCGTTTTTCTCTATTTTTGCTGTTTAGGAGTTCCCAGACTTTGTCATAGTGTTCGCTGTAATCGTATTCTTTGAGCAGTTCAAACAAAAGGCTGACTCGGTTGTCATTGGCAAGTAGTTTGTTGGCATAGATCGGCATCACTTCTGTAGGATAAGCCGCCAATACTGTTTTTAGATATTCCATATTGTATTTGGAAATGTATACATCTTTGATTCTAGACAGTATTTTTTCTTTGATACTTTCTTCCTCTTTGTAGTGAGTCAAAACCCAATCGAGATAAACCATTGGCTCAATTTTTTCGGTTTTGGGTGGGAGAAAGACAGGTGTCTGATTCCATTGATAGGTGGAATCCAACATAAAGATGCTTTGCTCAATGAGTTTGAGAATTATACTGTGGTATTTCTTGCCATACAAATGGTGGAGGTCTATGGCGAGTTGTGCATCTTTGACGCCTCCTATATTGGGCGTCTCCACTGCTTTCATTAACAGGTCTTCGTGTTTTTTGGGGTTCTTATAGGCAAGTTTGCGAATGTTGGCAACATCAATATTGATGTATCCACCCTCTTTGATTTTTTCTTGTATGAGTTGGTCATCAAAGAAAACATCGTAGGCATGTTTTTCAAAAGTTTTAAAATCTGCTTCGATGAGTAGGCTAATCAATGGGGTGAAAACTTTTTCATGTTTTCTGGCTTCTTCTAGGAGTGTTGTAGGATCTTCTTTAAAATAGTCGCTGAGTTTTTTGCCGAGTTTGCTAATTCGGTCATCTACAATTAAATCATTGTGTAGACCAGCCAGCAATACAAACAAGGCATTGTTGTCTTTGCCATATTTGTGGAGCAATTCTATGGTTTCTTCATATTCAGGCTCGGTGTTTTGTTCGATTTGTTTTTTGTACCAGTCAAAAAAGCAATTGGCTAGATTGTGGCTACGGTAATAATAGGCATTCTCAATCGGATCGTCCTCAAATTTGTGCCAATTGTTTTTAGTGAGCACTAGCATAATGCGGTGTTCAATTTCGGTCCATTGATTGAGGGGCGTCATCATTTTGTGGAGCGAACGAATAATTTCTTGATTGTACCAATCGGGTTCTATTATTTTGGGAATTTCGTTGCTTTGGAAAGTCAGAAATTCATAAATTCTCTTGGCTTCTTTTTTCTGATAAGGACGAAGCGTTTTCGATTTTTTGAGAAACGTTTCTAGTGGCTGTCGATATTGAGCAACCAATGCAAATTGTTCCGACTCACTCAATAGGTTTTCAACACTGAGGTCTTCTTCTTTTTCCCAACCCAAGTGTCGAAATATGGCTGTTTTGCCTTCGCTCAATACATCGTATGTGATGTACTCTTTGGGAAAATCGTTGTGATGCATATCCAGACTTTCTAGGGCAGGCATATCTTTAAAGCCTTCGGGAATACTGGTAAAGCTATTGTAGTACAAATCAATTTTGTGCAACTTTTTGAGTTTGAACAAAGAGTCGGGTAAGCGATTGAGTTTGCCTTTGGGTTCACCATAGGTATTGAGGTGTAGTTCTTGGAGTTCTGTCAGTTTGCCAATTTCGTCGGGTACAAAGGAAATGATGTTGTTTTCAAAATGTAGTTCTTCGAGTTTGGGTAGTTCACAAATTTCGAGTGGTAGATGGGTAAAATTACAACTGCTAAATTTTACGACACGCAATTCTTTTAACTGTGCAAAACTTGGCGGTATGGCACTGATGTTCTTACAGGAAAAAGCACTAAATCTTTTTAATTTTTTACACTCGCCAATGCTTTCGGGAATTTTGCTAACCGAAGTATAGCCAAAGTTCAACTCTTCTAAATTGCTTAAATGACCAATATTGGGAGGGAGTACTGTAATAGATGAATGGTATAAATCCAGCACCTCTAAATTGGAACATTTACAAATAGTAGCAGGTAATTCGGTGATGCCTCCATTGTGGTATCTGCCCAATTGAAATCGTTTTAATTTTTTTAAATCTCCAATGTTCTCAGGTATATTGTTGAACTCTCCCGATAGCTTGAGCACCTCTAAATTTTTGAGTTGGGTCAAAGAATCTGGAATGTCTGAGGCATTGCCATAGGTTTCGAGCGTTAATTCTGTGAGTTGTTTCAGTTTGACCACTTCCTCAAAACATTTTTCGTGAAAGATTTTTATTTTTAAATCAGTAGCCTTGGTCTCTTTTGCTTCTTCAACAGCTCTTTTGGCAAAAAGCGGATATTGTGGATCAGACAATACATAGCCTTTGGCTTCCCAAGTAGCACATTTTTTATCAAAATTGCGTTGTGCCGTTTCGAGTTTTTTGTATTGTTTCTGGCTCTTGCGTCCTTTGTCTGAATCATTGTAATAATCGTAAAAACTTCCTTGACGAGATTTGACCTCAAAGCTAATCTCATCTAATTCTATCACATAAAATTTACTGTTGTATAGACCATAAGCCCCTGGGTCTGTCAGTTCGTAGAATTTTTTCATTGTATGCTGGATTGAAGATTTAAAATTTTTGGTTGATTGAAGATTTAAAATTCAAGATTAAAGCGTGATTTGCGAATGTGAGTGAACGTTTTAAAATCAAAAATTTAATTATTATATAGATTTTTGATTTTATGGTGCAACGTCATTGATTCTAGGCTGCGTGTACTCTGGTTAGCCAACGCATGTTTTGTGCCTTGTCGTATATTTCATCCATCCGCTCATCCTGCGCTTCCAGATGACGAGCATCTGAAGGCAATATGGGAAGTTGATGCTCCCCATCTAGAGCTAAAAATGCGAGGCATCTTGGAGATGCCAGGCATTTGGATTTTTATGTGTCTTCGTCCTCTCCATTGGCTTCTTTGTTGGCTTCGATCAAAAGGTCGAAGTCGTACCTGATTTCGGAATAAATGGTTTGAGGCACCTGCTTTATTTTGAGCCTTTGATAAACAAGCAGCTCTGGATTTTTAGGGTCGGGTAATTTTTGAGAAAAGTAAATGTGTCCCAAATCAATGTGAGAACTGTATTCGCCTTCGTAGATGTACATTTCGTCCAAATAAACTTCTACATTTAGGCTAATTGCATCGTAACTTTTCTTGTAGGAATCAATCATTCCTCCGTCGCCCATCGAGCCTTTGCGCCAGCCTCTTTTGTAGAACATTCGGCGGAAAATAGAATCGCCCACATTTTTGCCATCGAATTGTGCAATGGAAATTTCCTCCAATTCTTTTTCCTTTGGTCGGAATACTTTGCGGTCCATTTGTTCAAAGACTTGGGTGATTTCATTTTCAGCCAGATACTCTTTCCAAGCTTCGATTTGTTCCTTGGTCAATTCGATTGGGTGGACCATTCCAATTTGAGAATTATCAGGTAAATCTACCTCATCAAATTCTGAATCTTCTAAAGTTTGGTCTTGGTTGATGCCAAATACGTGCGTTAATTTCCCATCTTCATAAGTTCCCCATATCAAACTTTGGGCGAGGGCAAAGGTAAGGGGTTTTTTCATAAAATGCTTGATCCAAGCCTCTTTATCCCAACGTCTTTGGGTAATGAGATTGTATTCCAAACTTTGCTTTTGCTGCTTGGCAATGCTTCGAATGTCCGCATTGATTGCTTTGATTTCTGCCTTAAATTCTTTGCTGGCTTTCTTGGGCATTGTTTTTTTGATTTTGCCCTCTTCGTTCATATATGCCATTTTCAGATTGGCTCCAATGAAGGCTTGCCATTTTTCACCTTCCACATCAAACTCCTTGAATAAATCTTTAAAGCCAAAATCTGGAATCATGTGGTCCATCAGTTCTAGGCGGTGGATGCCCATAGTATCTGCAATTCTGTCAAATGCATTGGAGGCAGCCTCTCGAATGTTGGGGTATTTTTGTTTGTAGTATTGCATAATGGCATCCAAGGCACGAGCCGACTTGAGTGTGGGCAGATTGCCTAAGATGGAGGGCGCAACCAAGTTTTGTTGTTTGATTGCCAAGTCTTTGATTGGGTCTATAACAGAGTCGTCTCCTAGAGCCGTAGCAAAGGCATAGACCGCTTTATTGGTCGCTTTGAGTCCCCCTTTGTTCATCATATAATCGAATAAGAACTTGCCGAGCTTATTGCTTTTTTCTTTGTCAATAAATTCTAGAAGAATGCCATTTTCTAGGGTTGGTTTGTAGTAGTCATCGGCTTTCTTTTTTTGGTTTTGAATGAGGTGAATGACTAGAAGAGGATCGGCTTTTTTGCCAGTTTTCCAGTACAAATCTGGTAGTTGGGCATCGCCAAACATTTTTGTTTTGATTTTGTCGTATTTGCCTTTTGTTCTGTCGAATGCTTCGAGTATTTCTTGGCGCAAAAATTCTAGTTCATCTTTTTCTATGAGGTAACGAATGATGGTTTCTCTATTTTCGTAGAGGGCTTCTTTTTGCAATGTCTCTTTGAGTAAATCAACTGCTTTTGGATCATTTAGCAACATTAAGAGTTGGATGCCACTGTCACGGTATTCCCCCTTTTTCTCTTCTAGGTATTGGTTCGCATCTTTTAGCAATTTTTGGTCTGAATAGTGCTTGCGTAGTTCTCGACCAACCATTATTTTTTCTTTGTTATTGCCGTGTTTGAGGATGTTCCAAAGTTTATGGTGATAAGTTGTATAGTCCTTGCCCTCAAGCGCTTTGAAGATATTGTTTATACCATAGCGATTGTCAATGTGTAAGGTGTGTTCTGTTATAATATCAAGCATTGTTTCATCGCCATAAGCCTCGAACAAAAGGTCGTAACAGTTGGTATAGCGGTCGAGGCTTTGTTTTACCAACATAGCCAACATTCCTTCCTTGATTTCTTCTTTGTAGTGTTTGAGTGCCCAAATCAGAAATTCCCTAGCAGTGATTTCTTTGAAAGAGCCATCTTTTTGAGGGAATTCAAATTGAGCTTGGTCTTTCCAAGTGTTGAGCAATCGAAAAGAGCCTTGGGCGATGAGTGGAGGAATGAGGTCTTTGTGTTTGTCTCCATAAAAATGGTGGAGGTCTATAGCCAGTTGCCCTTGTGGTTGGTTGTTCAATTTAGAACGAGCCGCTTTGAGGTAGAGCGGTTCGTATTTTTGAGGATTGCGTTTGCAAAATTTTCGAAAGGATTTAAATTGCATACTGTGCCAACTTTGGTTCTTGTTTGCCAGTAAGTAATCTATTCTTTCAAAGAACAAAAAGTCGGCATGTGGTTCTAAATCTTCTAGAGCAAATTCCATTAAAAAATGGGTGGCAGAAGGCAATATTTCTCGTATGGGACTTCTGTCTACAACGGTTAATTTACCAAGTACCCCTTTGGGATCTTCTTGGAATTTTTTTATAAAAGCATTGCCCCAAATAGTTGCTTTCCCATCTTTAGAGAAGTCTGTATATAAGTACCACAATGCTTGGTGAAATACATTGATGTCTTTGTTGTAGCTGTGGATGAGTTGTTCGACAGCCTCATAGTCGGGTTCATTTTTGGTGCCAATTTGATTTTTGTACCAAGTAAAAAAGTGTTGTTCCATTCCTACAGCTTCTCTAGCGATACGGTAAGCTTTGTATCCCAAATCTGCATAGTCTTCTCGGGCCATAGAGAATAGTTTGTTTTTGTTGTCTTGTTTCCAGCCTCTAGCAAATAGGAGACGCATTAAGCGGTCTTCTATTTCTGTCCAATCCTCCAAAGAGGGTGCAAATATTTTGGCGACCAATGCTGAGTGAGCATGAAATCTATTGGGGATTTCGTCGTGTTGGAAGCTAAGGAAATCAATGACATCTTGGTCTTGTGTAGCCTCTAAAATACGTTCTTTGTATTGTTCAAATAAAGCATCTTGTTCTTTGACACTCAATTTACTTTCAATATCTTTTCTTCTTTCTGGTTTTGCCAAGTCCCAGCCTAGATGTTGGAAGATTGCTTCTCTTTTAGAGGATTGTAGGTGTTCTGGTAAATCATCAAGTGGGTTGTTGTAAAGGTAGAATTTGCATGTTGGTTTTAATCTTTGTAAACCAAATGGTACTTCTGTTAGTTGGTTGTTGGCAAGAGCCAGGGTTTCGAGATCGGATAAGTCAAAGATGGCGTCGGGTATTTCTGTTAGTTGGTTGTGACTAAGTGTAAGGTTTTTTAATTTTTTAAAATTAAAGTCTGTTGGAAATTGACTTAGTTTGTTTTGGTATAGAGTGAATTGAGTCAATTCAGGGAAATCTAGTTTTGAGGGCAGAGATTCTAATTGACATTGAGAGAGTTCTAATGATTGTAGTTGAGGTAAATGGTATTGATTGGGAAAGTTTTTGATAGGACAGGAGTTGAGTAAGAGGTTTTTCAATGCTGGTAGCTTGAGTACATTGTCAGCGATTTTCTCTAGTGTAATATTGTAGTTTAAATCCAAAATTTCCAATTTGGGCAACTGTAATGGATGAACGATTTCTGTGATTTTGCCCCCACTTAAATGCAATTTTTTGAGTGCTGGACAATTGAATACTTTCGGAAGTTCTATGAGATTATTCTGAGGGATGTCCAAGTATTCTAAATTGGGCAATGTGAGTGTGTCAGGAAGTTTGCTGATAAAGTTTGCAGCTTGGTAATGCCTTTGAATCTTTAAACGCTTTAAGCTTTTTAATTGATTGATTTCCTTTGGTAGGTGGGGAATAGCAACACTTGAAAATCCAATTTCCTCTATTTGGGGAAGATTGCAAATGGGCAATGGAAATTGTTTGAGCTGAGTGTTCGTGATGTGTAGGGTTTTAAGTTTGGGAATATTCCCAAACTCTATTGGTAAATTGCCAACAAATTGTGGGCAGCTACTAATTTTGATTGTAGTGAGTTGGACACAATCCTCAATGCTGGCAGGAAAAGTCTGGAAATCCCCTTGATCACACTCTATTTCTTTAAGGTTTTTCAAATGACCCAAATTGAGCGGAAAATCTTTGACCGATCCTGATATTTTTATCTTTTCTAGTTGAGCACATTTAGACACGCTTTCAGGTAAGGCGGTCAAGTGCGTAGACAGAGAACGGACCGATAGTTCTTTGAGCTTTTTTAAATCCCCAAAATTATTGGGCAAGCTTTCAAAGCTACTTGAATAGGTGTTGGTTATGCTGAGTTTTTCTAGTTGATCGAATTTGCCCAATTTTTCGGGTATTCCAACGCCTTTTTTCATTGGGAGGAGTTCAAGGCTGGTCAATTGGTCTTTGAGGGTGAGTAGTTGCTCAAAACAGTACTCGTGGTAAACCTCTAATCTTAAATGGGTGGTTTTAGGGTCTTTTTGGGCTTTCTCAATGGCATTTTTGGAGTAGCTAGGGTGTCTCTCATCTGAAAGGACATAGCCTTTGCCTTCGAGTTCTTTGCATTTTTTGTCGAAATTGCGTTGGGCAGTTTCGAGGCTTTTGTATTTTTTTTGGGAGCGGCGTCCTTTTTCTGTATTGTCACTTTGCCATTCTGCAAAGGAGGCATACCAGGTACTCATTTCAAAATTGACTTCGTCTAATATGACAAAATATATTTTTCTATTGCTTTTGTAATGATGGGGTTTTTCGTAAAATCTTTTCATGGGGTAATGAATAAATTGTGAATTGTAAGTTATAAATTGTGAATTAGCTATTGCATAGAAAATGGGTGGTCAATGTATAATTCACCATTTGTAATTTTAAATTTATTTTTGGTTAACGTTTGTATTGTAAATGAGGAGTAGGACGGAATGTTAGGCGTCCACATAAATGCATTGCAAATATAGGTAAAAAATAGCATTTTTTATCTGTGGAATTGCAAGATTTTACGTCTGCCCGAAACGGAACAGGAAACAACAGGCAAACACACCAATAAAGATGCGAGGCATTTTGAAAATGCCAGGCATCACATACAAAACATGCGAAACGTATGGACAAACTCCAGGTGTTTGTCCGAACCCAAAATGTGCGCAATGTAGGGGCAAATAATTATTCGCCCGAACAGGAAATGGGTGTAATGTAGGGGCATCCCGAAAGTCGGGATGCCCGAACAGAAAACGGGTGTAATGTAGGGGCATCCCGAAAGTCGGGATGCCCGAACACGAAATGCGCACAAAACATGCGAAACGTATGGACAAACCCCATGTGTTTGCCCGAACAGAAAAGGAGATTCCAGATAGCCATAGGCTTCTGGAATGACGTCAGTCACGAATGAATGACGTTAATCACGAATG
>JAHDIA010000804.1 GCA_020631035.1 Chitinophagales bacterium
TTATCGGGCGCATGCTTTAGGCTGCGTCGTAAATTGCATCCACCCGCTTCGTCCTCGAGCAAGAAAAGCCAAAATGCGTTCTCAACTAAACCCAGATGAAGTCTTTTATGGATTTGATGTCATCAATGTTTACACCTTAGACACGGAGCAATTGCTGAGTTCACAGATTCCAGAGGTTGTTTTGTTAGCATTGCTCAGTAAGTACGACAAGGAACAAAGCGAAAGAATTCTGCGTTTAATAATTGAACAACTTATCAAGATTGTACCAGATGAAACGGAACTAAATAAATACCTTGCACAGTTGACAATTTTATCAAGATTGCGTAATTTAGAAACTGAAACTTATAAAATATTAGAAGATATGCCAATAATGTATGATATAGAAAAAGATGGGCTATACCTAAAGGGAAGAGCCAAAGAACGAGAATTAATTGAGGCAGAAAGAGTCAAGGAACAGGAATTAATGATTATCAAGTTAATTCAAAGGGGATTGGATAAGGAAGAAATTGCAGATATTATGAGTGTTCCCATTGAATTTGTTCAAAAAGTCTACGAAAAAAATTACGATCAATAAATTGCCAAGAACTTCTCCCCCTACGACGACGAACCAAAAGAAACGACATTACGCCAGATAGAGCGACATATCCCGATTGCACATCGGAACTGAAAGTTGGGACTCACGCTCAATCGAAGCCCTCAATGTTCCGTCCAATCAACATACCCACTAAATATCGTGTAACGGACATTTATTGCCCAAATGCCAAAGGATTTATCAACATAAGTTGTCCAATGTCGTAGCTAGAACAATATCCCCTCGTCTAAGCATTTAGATTTGTAGCCAATGAAGAAGTTTGTACTGATATTGATGTTTGCTCTATCCCTTTTGGGATATGTGTGGCTGTCGTACAATACCCTGAGATCTGATTTTTATGATCTGATTTTGTTGTATACAGGCTTGGCGATTTTGGGCATTGGTGCTTTTCGGATGGTTGGTGAAAAAAGTGAGTTCCGATTGGCATTGGTGGCGGCATTGGTGTTTAGAATTGCTCTTTTGTACTCACTCCCCAATTTATCTGATGATTTTTACCGATTTTATTGGGATGGGCAATTGTTGTACAATGGCATTGCTCCCTTCGAACACATTCCCAAGGAATACATTGATGGGAGTCAGGTGGGGCATGGAATCGAAGCACTCAATCAGGATTTGTATGATAAGCTAAACTCCAAAGAATATTTTACGATTTATCCGCCTGTGTGTCAGTTTGTGTTTTGGGTCGCAACGGCCTTTTCACCTCAAGGCATTTGGGGAGCTGTCGTTATTATGAAGTTGTTTATGCTGCTCTTTGAGATTGGTACGGCTTTCTTTTTGATTCGGCTGTTGCAACATTTTAAAATGCGCCCCGAATTGAGTTTGTTGTACTTGCTCAATCCTTTGGTCATCATAGAGTTGACTGGCAATATTCATTTTGAAGCAGGAATGGTTTGCTTTAGCTTGATGGCGGTGTATTTGTTGGTCAAAAATCAATGGATATGGTCGGCAGTGGCGATGGCTTTGGCGATTTGTACCAAATTGTTGCCTTTGATTTTTCTGCCTTTTTTGTTGCGGCGTTTGGGGGGGGATGGAAAAAATATAGATGAGCTTTCTTCAGATAAAGATGAGAGACGTAGCAGGCTAAGTCTATATGGTGGGCTATTTATCAATAGCCTGCGCTATTATGCGGTGGTAGGTTTGGTGTGTGTTGTGTTGTTTTTGCCTTTGATTGATTGGGCTACGCTACAGAATATCTTGGCAAGTATGGATTTATATTTTCAGAAATTTGAATTCAATGCAAGTATTTTTTATGTGGTACGTACCATTGGTTTTTGGGTAAAAGGTTGGAACATCATTCAGACGGCAGGTCCTATTATGGCGATAATGGTGTTTATTGCAATAATGGTGATGATGGTACTGGAAGGTCCCTTGACCCATAAAAATCTTTTTATGATGATGTTGTGGGCATTGTTTGTGTATCTGATAATGGCAACCCTTGTTCATCCCTGGTATATTACGCCTTTGATTGCCTATTGCATTTTTACCAATTTCCGTTTTCCTGTGGTCTGGGCGATTGTGATTCCCTTGAGTTATTATACTTATATATCAGATGCCTATACTGAGAATTTTTACCTGATTGCCTTTGAGTATGCTGCTGTTTTTGGGTTTATTGTGTATGAATTTGTGTGCAAAAAGCGGCAAGAGGAACAATTTGATAAGATTTGTGTGTTGGAAAGGAACTGTATATTGCGGAAATCGTAAAAAATTGAGACGCAAAATCTTGCGTTTTTATGATTTACGGTATTTTTGCGAAAATTTTAAAATTTGTATGTCTATTATTAAGATTACCATTATTGACCGAGAGGATGTAAAACATGAGGTAGAAGCTCCTACCGATATGAACCTCAATCTTATGGAATTGTGTAAGGC
>JAHDIA010000805.1 GCA_020631035.1 Chitinophagales bacterium
CCAATATTGGCAACTTTGTCAATCGGGTATTTGTCTTAACCCACAAATATTTTGAAGGAACGCTACAATCTCCTGCAACTGAAAATACCGTAGATCGAGCCTTGATAGAGGAAATCATACAGACGTATAAGAGCGTATCTAAGAAATTAGAACAATACGATTTCAAGCAAGCTTTGCAAGATGTTTTCGCTTTGTCATCGGCAGGAAACAAATACCTAGCAGATTTGGCTCCTTGGAAATTGGTCAAAGAAGATAAGGAACGGACGGGAGAAATCCTCAACAATGCCTTACAAGTGGTTTTCCATTTGGGTATATTGTTGCAGCCATTTTTGCCCTTTACCAGCCAAAAGATTGCCGATTTATTGGGCGTTCCCATAGACGAATTTACTTGGAAAATAAGTCAAAACTTAAAACTTTTGCCAGCAGGGCATAAAATCAACAAGGCAAGTTTGTTGTTTGAGAAAATCGAAGATTCAGTGATTCAACAGCAGTTGGACAAATTGGCGGCAACCAAAGCAGCCAACGAAGCCCAAAAAGCGGTAGAGCTTCCACCATTAAAGGAGACCATTCAGTACGATGACTTTATCAAGTTAGACATTCGTACAGGAACCATATTGGAGGCGTTCAAAGTACCCAAGTCGAGTAAGTTGTTGCAACTCAAAATAGATTTGGGGATGGAGCAACGGACCATATTGTCGGGCATTGCCAAGCACTTCAAAGCCGAGGAAATCATCGGTAAGCAAGTGTGTGTCCTTGCCAATCTCGCCCCTCGTAAGATGATGGGCGTAGAGTCCAATGGTATGGTCTTGATGGCAGAAGATGCAGACGGAGCATTGAAATTCATCACGCCCGAAGAGGCGATTCACAATGGAATGGGGATTTCGTAGTGCCCTTTGGGCAGTTTATCGGTCGATTGTCCATAGTCGATAGTCAGATTTAAGTTGCAAACTTAAATCAACAAAATGAATAATGATTCGCCCGAATACAAAGTGGAAAGTATATGCAAGGTATTTTCGTTTAGAAAGTGCCTTGCATTTTTTTATTTTGCAATGTGCGTGGTACTAGGCTACATTTTGGTCTGGTTATCGGGCGCATGCTTTAAACTTTGTCTTAAATTTCATCCACCCGCTTCGTCCTACGCTTTTTATAATAAGACTTAAAGGTGTCACCTTTAATATAGCTTTACGCATTGAAAATTAATATGACATTTCTGTTTGCAATATGTATAGTTGAAATGTCATATTTCCTGCTTATTAAATCTTTCTACTTATAATTATAATTCACACTTCCTATGTATGTTTAGCATATAAATAGTTAAAAGGTGACACCTTTATTTAAAAAATACAAGTTAGTTAAAAAAAGCAGATACCCTTTTGATGAGGTATCTGCTAGAGAAATATAAGTATTATTATAAAGTATTCTAAACACTAAGTTCTTCCTTGGCATAATAGCCAGACTTCAACTTTTCGGCGACTGTAGAGAAGGCGTCCAATGTTTCTTCAATGTCTTTCATAGTATGAGACGCAGTAGGAATCAATCGTAACAACAATTGTCCTTTTGGAATAACTGGATATACAACAGCAGAACAGAAAATATTGTGGTTCTCACGTATGTCATAAATCAGTTTGACAGATTCCAATGTCTCACCTTCCAAATAAACAGGAGTTACACAACTATTGGTTTCTCCGATATTGAACCCACGTTCTTTTAAGCCATTTTGCAGCGCATTTACATTTTCCCAAAGCTTGGCTTTCAATTCTGGATGGTTTTTGAGCAATTCCAAACGTTTGATGGCTCCCTCTACAAATGGCATTGGTAGAGATTTGGCAAATATTTGAGAACGAATGGTATAGCGCAAGTGGTCAACGACAAACTTTTTGCTAGAGATAAAAGCCCCTATACTCGCCATAGACTTTGCAAAGGTAGAAAAATAAATGTCAATTTCGTCCTGAACGCCCTGTTCTTCTCCAGCTCCAGCCCCTGTTTTGCCCAAAGTACCAAAACCGTGGGCATCGTCGATGAGCATACGGAAGTTGTATTTTTTCTTGAGTTCTGCCAATTCGACCAATTTTCCTTGGTCACCAGCCATTCCAAATACCCCTTCAGAAATGAGGAGAATGCTACCACCTGTTTCTTTGATGAGTTCGGTAGCACGTTGGAGTTGCTTTTCGCAATTGGCAATATCGTTGTGTTTGAAGACAAAGCGTTTTCCTTGGTGGAGGCGAACGCCATCTACAATACAAGCGTGCGATTCAGAATCATAAACAATGACATCTCTACGAGTAACCAAGGCATCTATTGCAGACATAATGCCTTGGTAGCCAAAGTTGAATAGAATGGTATCTTCTTTTTGGACAAAATCAGAAAGTTCGTTTTCCAACTGAACGTGTAAATCAGAATTCCCCGACATCATACGAGAACCCATTGGATAGGCCAATCCCCATTTGGCGGCAGATTCAG
>JAHDIA010000048.1 GCA_020631035.1 Chitinophagales bacterium
TAGTTCTATATACAATGAATCAATACTATAAAAATCATTGCTTATCAATGTTTAGTTGTATTATATATTATGGAGGGTATGTAAAAGGAAATACTTATCTTATTGGGAGGGAGCTTGGATAGTGTGCTATACACCCAAACATATTGTCAAAAATCCAAATATGATGCCAATACCATAAGATTGTTAGAAAGCTGATGTTTAAAATATATTTTGATTTTGAGAATATAGTTTTAATACATTGATATATAGATATGTACAATAAGTGAAGAAAACTGCAAATATGTTGAAGATTGGAAGTATTTTAATTCATCTATTTGCTCAGGTCATATGTTAAATAAAAATAATGTATTAAATAAAGTACATATAATGTACTCTATTTAATACACATGCAACTATGAGAAATTTTGTACGTCTACTTGTTTGTTATACGTAAGATAGTTTGCATATGTTTCATTTGTAATGTTTTTTCCATATTTAGTTCGGAGGACAAAGAGTTGCGAGCCTACGCCCGATAGGAACGGAAAGCCCGCAGTCCCGATTTTATCGGGACGAGGACTTGTAGAGTATAGCGGGGAGAAAATTTCGCCTAAGCTTCCCAACGTTCCGTTCAAATAGAATAATTGAAGATTCAAGATTTATTTTGTGTTTCTCAAACCATATTTGAGCAAGATGCCACATTTACCTCTGTAAGCAGTCTGCTTCGTAGAGTTTGTTTTCGCCTTTGTGGTAAAGTGCGTATTCAAAGCCTGGTCGGAGGGCATAGGCTCCATATTCGCCTGCTTTGTTGACAGCTAGGTAGCCTACTTGCATTCGTCTAACATCGCCTCTTTGGGCAATGCGGGCAATGGCTTCTTGACAAGCTTTTTGGGGACTCAATCCTTGCCGCATCAATTCGACTATGAGGAAGGAGCCGAGGGTTTTCATCACCAATTCGCCTACACCTGTTGCGGTAGCGGCACCAATTTCGTTGTCTACAAACAAACCTGCGCCAATGATGGGCGAATCCCCTACCCGACCGTGCATTTTATAGGCAAGTCCGCTTGTGGTACAGGCTCCCGATAAGTCTTGATGGCTGTCCAATGCCAAGAGTCCAATGGTATCGTGATTGTGTTCGTCGTAAATCCAAGGGTGATAATCTGCCTCTTTTTTCCAGGCTTCCCATTTTTGTTTGGCATTCTCGGTTAAGAGGTTTTCTTTTTTGAAGCCTTGTTCAAGGGCAAAACGCAAGGCGCCTTCGCCACTCAACATTACATGTGGAGTTTCTTCCATTACTTTTCGGGCAACGGAAATGGGATGTTTGATGTGTTGTAAAAATGCCACCGAACCACAATCGCCTTTTTCATTCATAATGCAGGCATCGAGGGTGACATTCCCGTCTCGGTCTGGGAGACCGCCATACCCCACTGAGGTCGCTTCGGGGTCGGCTTCGGGTACTCTGACTCCTGCCTCCACTGCGTCTAGGGCTTTGCCTTTGTCTTGTAGGATTTTCATAGCGGCTTCGTTGGCGGGCACACCATGACTCCAAGTGGAAATGACTAGGGGTTCGACTGCTTTTTTCTCAGCCAGTATGTTTTGCCCTAGGACTTTGGGGCTTAGGCTTAGACCTGCTGTACCTATGAGGCTTTGGGTGATGAATTGTCGACGTGTGGTGGG
This sequence comes from Chitinophagales bacterium, assembly GCA_020631035.1. Lineage (GTDB taxonomy): Bacteria > Bacteroidota > Bacteroidia > Chitinophagales > UBA2359 > JAHDGP01. Next base: position 1,654 of record JAHDIA010000048.1, read on the forward strand.
CATAATAAAAGATTATGATAATCGGATGAGGACTTCGTTTTTCTCTACGGCATCGCCTTGTTTGATTTCGATGGCTTGTACAGTTCCTTCGCCTGGGGCTTTGATCATATTTTCCATCTTCATAGCTTCGAGTACGAGTACGGGGTCTCCCTTTTGTATTTCGTCTCCCACTGCTACTTTGACATCTAGTACCAAGCCTGGCATTGGTGCTTTGATTTCGTTGACTTTGCTACTCAGTTGGGCATCCATTCCCAAGCTTTCGAGTAATAAATCCATTTTGTCCTTGACTGCTACTTCGTAAACATTGCCATTGACTTTTATTTTGAGGACTTTGCTTTCTAGGTCAGCCTCTACTACTTCAGCATTGTAAGATTTAAAATCTTTGATAATGTGGTAGCTGTCTTTTTTGACTTCTTGTACACACCAATCCTGTTCTTCTTTGGGATTGATTTGGTATTCTTGGTCTTTGTTGACGGTTGCTTTGTACATATATTTGTTATTTTCTCTCTTTTAGGGCATTGCCCTAAAAGAGAGCTTTTATTTTATCCTATCAAATTTAAAAATTCTTCTTCACTCAACACAGTAACGCCCAATTCTTCTGCTTTTTTGAGCTTAGAACCTGCTTTGGCACCTGCGACTAAGTAATCTAGTTTTTTGCTTACACTACTCGTTACTTTTCCTCCGTTGTCTTCGACCATTGCTTTGGCTTCGTTACGGCTAAATTTCTCTAGGGTTCCTGTAAATACAAAAGTTTTGCCTTCTAGGACATTGCTTGAAGGAGTCAAGGCACTGACATCTTGGGTAAAGGTCAATCCCAATGCTTCCAGTTCTTTGAGCATATCAATACTTTTGGGATTGTGGAAAAAGTCATAGACACTTTGGGCTACAATGGGACCAATGTCTTCCATTTCTTGTAGTTGTTCTAGGCTAAAGTTTTGTAGGTCCATCAAATTGCCAATGCTTTTGGTCAATCGTTTGGCAGTTCCTTTGCCTACATGACGAACGCCTAAAGCATATAGTAAACGAGCAATGGGTTGTTGTTTGGACTTTTCGATGCCTTCCGCTAATTTGTCGATGGAACGTTCGCCCAATCCTTCCAACTTTTTGAGTTCGTCATAGGGCAAATGATAGACTTGTGGGATGCTAGACAGATGTCCCAATTCGTAGAAGCGGGCAACTTGTTTTTTACCAAATCCATCTATGTCCATTGCGTCTCTAGAGACATAGTGAATGAGTCGTTCGACGATTTGTGAGGGACAATCGAAATTCTCGCAACGCCAAACGGCTTCATCCTCCACCTTGACCAAGTCGCTTTGACAGTCTGGGCAGTTTCTAGGAAACTCTACTGGCGTCTCACTTCCGTCTCTGGCATCGGGAATGGCTCTGACTATTTGTGGAATCACATCGCCCGAACGTTCAATCTCCACGGTGTCGCCAATGTGGATGTCTTTTTCTTTGATGTATTCTTCGTTGTGGATAGAGATGGACGAAACGGTTACCCCTGCCAAGTGAACAGGTTCCAATTTGGCAACGGGCGTGATTGCTCCTGTACGCCCCACTTGAAACTCGACATTGAGCAATTTGGTGGTAGCCGTTTTTGCCTTAAATTTATAGGCAATTGCCCAACGTGGGTGGTGGGAAGTATAGCCACAAATATCTTGTAAATGCAAATCGTTTACTTTGACTACCATTCCGTCTATTTCGTAGGGGTAATTGTCTCTGTCTTTTTCCCATTGGGCACAGGCTTGGATGGCTTCTTCTATGTTTTTACAAACGGTAATTTCTTTCATTGGTGCTTTAAAGCCCAATTTGTACAACATATCCAAGGTTTCGTGGTGGCTGTTGAGGGATTTCAACAATACACTTTTACCTTCTTTGTTGATGGCATGGCCAACGTAATAGACAAATGCCTCTAAGCCTCTTTTGGCAACTTCGGCAGAGTCTTGCATTCGCAAACCACCTGAAGCGGTGTTTCTGGCATTGGCAAATACTTTGGGTTTAGAGCCGATGTTTTTTTCTTCTTTGGCTTTGGCGGCTTCCCAAGCTTTAAGGTCTTTTTCTTGTTGTTTTTGTGTTTTTTCAAAGACACTTTTTCTAATCAATACCTCGCCTCTGATTTCGATTTGCTGGATGTTTTGACCATCAAAGTCGGCTGAGAGTGGAATAGATTTGAGGACTTTAGCATTGTTGGTGATTTCGTCTCCAACGGCTCCGTTTCCTCTGGTCAAGGCTCGGAGCAATTGGTTGTTTTCGTAGACCAATGAAATCCCTGCTCCGTCAAATTTGGGTTCTACAGTATAGCCTATGTCGTCTCGGTCGGTGAGTTTTTTAACGCTTTCGTCGAAGTCTCTCAAGTCCTCGGCATTGTAAGAATTGTCGAGGGAAAGCATTGGGGCAATGTGTTCGACTTGTGGAAATTCCTTGGTCAATCCGTAGGCAACTCTTTCGGTTGGGGAATCGGCTGTTTTGAGTTCGGGATGTTCGGCTTCGAGAGCCTTGAGCTTTTTGAAAAGCATATCGTAATCGAAGTCGGTGACGATAGGGTCGTCTATGACATAGTATCTCCAATCGTGGAAGTTGATGATTTTGCGTAAGTTGTCTATTTGTATGGCTGGGCTGTTTTGGGTTTTCCCGCTTTTGATGGCTTCGGTTAGTTTGACAAGTTCTTGTGTTTGTTCTTTGCTATACATTGTTCGTGCTGGGGTTTATAGGGTTTTGAAATTGCTTACAAGTTTAGCTCGCAAAGTTAGGGATTTTTTTTGTTGTGGGTAGGGTTTTCCTTGGTGGTATGTGGAGACATCCCGAAAGTCGGGATTGTCTGTACGGGGGAGCCTTAGTAGGCTGTGCTGTCGTGGTATGCGCCCTTAGTGGTATGTGGAGACATCCCGATTTTTGGGATTGGCTGTACGGGGGAGCCTTAGTGGGCTGTGTTGTCGTGGTATGTGCCCTTAGTGGCGTGGGGAGACATCCCGATTTTCGGGATTGGCTGTACTGGGTTTTGAATTAATTACGCAATCAATTTAATCACATAATTACAATGATGGGGCAGCGTGCATCTTTCATGGCTGCGTTGTGGTCAGGTTAGCCAACGCATATTTGGGGCTGTGTACAAGGGGGCTTCTTCCCGCTCATCCTGCGCTTTGTGTTTTCCCATTTATTTAGGGATCATTGCAGGGATATTGTCTCACTCCTTTTACTCCATTGCTTTCTATTTCTTCAAAACACATTTTTTTGGAATCTGGAGTTTGAAAAGCAAACGCTATTTCTTCTTGTGACCAATTGCCTGATAAATCTATCAATTGTAGTTTGTATACATAGTTTGTACAATAGTTCAAGTCAAATGTTTTGCCACATAGCCCTTTATAAATCGAAAATTGACAATCAATGACTGGAAAATAATGCACTTTATTTTGATCAGTAATTACCTTAGCAAAAACCAAATCTTTATCTGAATTTCTAAAAAGACCTCCACCACCTATGTTTTCACAATATGGTATCGTAAATCTTGTTGAGAACGTACTATATATTCCTACCAAACGAGACCTACTTTTATATTCAAGCGTATCTTCTATTATTGGCTTGATGTCATCTGACAATTGCTTTACCTTCCAACATCTATCTTTTTCTACTCTATTGACAAATTTTCCATTTATTCTTGCTCGTTCCCCTTCTACAATGATTGCCACTTCTGATTCGTTATTTAGTTCACTTTGAGCACTCAATAAAACTTGAGCATAAGTATTTCCAGCATAAGTCTTATCAAGTATTTCTAATGGTATTTTATCTCCTTCATCATTTATAAGATAATATTCCAGTTGGTCTACTTCATCATAAACATTATAGTCTCTTTCCATCCATTCAATCAATATGACAGGCTTTTCAGATAGCCAATCATTATTGGGATGTACATTTAGAATACTTTCAGGACAAGAGAGCGCCTGTAAAGAGACATAACTAAAACTAGTAAGTAATATGATTAATACCGTTTTCATATTTCATCATTTTGTCACTAAATATAAGATAAAACGCTTGTAAGTAGTCAGACAAATTTATCTTAACATTTTTGATGGCTTCTTTTTGGCTTCTACTTCGTTGAAAATACTCGCCTTAGCTCTGCTAGGACTGCGTTTTTCGCCTTGTATAAGCTCAAAAATAAGCTCATCCCAAATATAACCTTAATTATGTCAGACTACTTAGATTGCATTTATTTGCCTTTTCTATACAAAGAAATGGATATATTTGTAGGTAATCGTTAAACAAAAAGCGTTTGGGAGCGTTTTTCAAAAAAAGAAAACGAACGCAGTTTTGCGTGTAAATGATAAATTATGTCTGAAACAAAAGAATATCAAAATTTAATGACGGAACAGGTAGTACTGGTCGACGAGAATGGTGTGGCAGTTGGACAGGCTGGAAAGTTGGAGGCTCATCAAAAAGGTCTGCTACATAAAGCCTTTAGTGTGGTCATTTTTAATGAGGCGGGTGAGATGTTGTTGCAGCAGCGTGCCTTGCACAAATACCATACACCTGGGCTATGGACAAATGCCTGTTGTAGTCATCCTAGACTTGGGGAGGATTTGGAGGCGGCTGCACATAGACGCTTGCAAGAGGAATTGGGTTTTGATACGGACTTGACGGAGCGTTTTTCTTTTGTATATAAGTTTTTAGATGAGGCGAGTCAGTTGTGGGAACACGAACACGATACGGTTTTTGTGGGAAGCTATGATGGGGAAGTTGCTTTTAATCCTGAGGAGGTGCATAGTATTCGTTGGATTGGGATGGACGATTTACGGACTTGGATTGAACGGGAGCCTGAAGTGTTTACTTTTTGGTTTCGGACGTTTTTGCCACAATTAGTGGGATGATTCAACAACATAGACTAGCCTTATTCTCCTTTGAGGTACACACAACAAAAGACCTAACAAACTTTTATCGTAATAGAGCGTTTACATTCATTTTATAAACTTTTCCAATAGGGATGACATTGTCTGCTATGTGGATTTTATTGCCTTCAATTATATTAATATGCTTTTTGGCAACAACAAAAGATTTATGAACTTGAACAAATTGCTCATTGGGTAATACTTTGTATAGTTCTGATATTTTATCCCTAATTTTAATGTCTCCATTAGGGGTTGAGACCTTGCAATAATTGCCCAGAGCCTCAATAAACAAAATGTCATCTATCTTTACTTGTATGTATTTTTTGTTGGAGCGAAAAAAGACACGTTCATTGGTATCTTGCAATTGTGTATTTTCCAGTGTCTTGTTTTTATCTTCAAGTTTGTTAATTGCTTTGACAAAGCGTTCAAGACTAATGGGTTTTAATAGATAATCAACTATATTTAATTCATAGCCTTCTATAGCATGTTCTTTATGGGCAGTAGTCACTATAACTTGAGGAGGCTTAGATAATGATTTTAAAAAATCAAATCCTTTAAGCTTTGGCATATTTAAATCCAAAAAAATCAAATCTACCCTATTTTTCTTCATACAATCTATTGCTTCTAGCGCATCATAACAATGATTCACCAATCGAAGCTTAGGCATCATATCACAATAGCCCTTAATGATTTCATGAGCAATGTATTCGTCGTCTACAATAATGTAATTCATCATAGAATTGTTAATATTAGCTGTGCCGTAAAAGTACCATCATTGCTTTCTGCCATTAGTTTATGGTTTTTGGGGTACATTATATCCAACCTCTTCCTTAGGTTTTGTAATCCAATACCTTCTTTTACTTTATTTTTCTCATCAAAGTTGTTTTTTACTTCAAAAAGAATTTCTTTTTCGGTTGATTTGATTATAAGATTTACAAAAGCATTGTCTCTCAAAGTTTCCACACCATGTTTAAATGCATTTTCTACTAGAATAATAAATAACAAAGGCATTATTTCGACCTCTTCATTTTCAACATCCATAACAACATTAATATTGATGTTTTTATGATAACGCATTCTGTGAAGTTCCATATAGTTTTGTAAAAATGCAATTTCTTCCTTTAAGGATACTTTGTCTTTTTGCCCATCATAAATACTATATCTCATCAAGTCAGATAATTTCAATATCAAGTCTTTTGCTTTTGATGGGTCTTTATCAACCCAACCATATAGGTTGTTTAACATATTGAAGAAAAAGTGCGGATTCACCTGAGACTTGAGATGCAATAACTCTGCATTTGTTTTTTCATTTTTTAAACGAATGATGGTCTTTATTTGCTTAACCAGCCAATAAAATAAAAAAGATACTCCTAATAACAGCAATAATATATAGTAAAAAACTACCAAAACCCCTATGGTCGAATCAAATACAAAACTTACAGACTCTTTCCCCTTTACTATGACTTCATAGCCTGTAATAAATATAGGTACAGAAGCAGAAAGCAGAATACCACTCAATAGTATGATCTTGTTATCACTAAACCACTTAAACATTCCACAAGATAAATGCAAAATGCTGAACACACAAGAAAGTTTACAAACGCCCTTTAAAGTGTGTTGAATCTTCACCTAAGTGTGACAAAGTAACTTCACAATAGCCATTCCTTATTCTACAATGACTTGTTGTTATTACATCCCCATAACTTTCCTCTCACTTCACCTTAGCATACATTTGTTCTAAAAAATCACTAATGCAAAAAAGTATCTTACGTTATTTCAAACATATTTCACTTACTCTGCTTGTTTTATTAACAATTGGAATCATCCTGCTATTATCCCTCAATGGCACCATTCATTATGCCGATAATCCAGCTAAGAATGAGTGGATAAATGAGGGCCCCTATCTCTTTTTTGAAAATGACAGTATGTTCAACATAAATTATATTTCAGGCAACAAGAACCAAGGTTTCAAAGCAACTCAAAGCACGCTTAATATCAACTCCAATATTGAATTAAGCAGTTATTTCAATTTAGATAGTTCTTCCTTCAATTTTACAATTCAAGCTAATATTACAAGCCCAAAAACTGTTTACAATGATAAAAATAAAATTCTCGCTATCTCTGATATTGAAAGTGGATACCAAAGCTTTCGGAACTTTCTCATCAATAACAAGGTCATTGATGAAAATTTGGAGTGGACTTTTGGCAAAGGTCATTTGGTACTCGTAGGCGATTTTGTTGACCGAGGCTATTCTACAATGCAAGTACTCTGGTTTATTTACAAACTAGAACAAGATGCCAAAAGACATGGCGGAAACGTACATTATATTTTGGGAAATCACGAAATTAAAAACCTTCAAGGAAATTACACCAAAGCTTCGCTAAAATACTTTTATGCAGCGGCAATATTGGGCAAGCAACAATATGAACTGTATGATTCAAATTCATTTCTTGGCAAATGGCTAGCAAGTAAAAATACTTTGGAGCTTATCAATGGTCATCTTTTTGTTCATGGGGGCATTCATCCAGAAATAACAAGCTATCAAACCAATATTGACGAAATCAATGAAATTATCCGAAGCAATTACCGTCAAGCCTTCTATCCTAAAAATGAGTCTACTCTTGAACAATTACTTGTCTCTACAACAAAAGGTCCTGCTTGGTATAGAGGATATTTTTATGATAACTTACCAGCGGATGAAATAGACAAAGGGCTTCATTTATTCAAAGCAAAGGCGGTTGTGGTTGGTCATACCGTACAGCGTAAAGTAAAAAAAATGTACAATGGTAAAGTTTTTAGCTTAGATGTCAATCACCCCAAGGATTATAGAAAGACTTGGCCTTTGAAACAGTCAGAAGGATTGCTTATTGAGGATGGTACTTATTATAGGGCATTGTACAATGGGAATATAAAAAGGTTGTGAGTTGGTCTGGTTAGCCAACGCAAGCTTCATACTTCGTACAAACGTTTATCCGCCCGCTCGTCCTTCACTTCTATCATCTTCATCTAGTTTGATACCGATACCATTTGTTGTATTGATTGACGATGACTTTCAGGTTCGCTTCTTTATATTGTCCGTCCTCTATTTTATTGGCAACTTCCTGGCATTCTGCAAGGTATTGGCTCATATCTTTTCTAAAAAACCATTTGCGATAGAAAAAAAGATCACCATTTTCTTTTTGCATAACATAAGCTTCGGTAAAATTCCAAACATATAATTTGTAATGGTATTTATACAATGTAAGTGGTCCTTCTAATTCAACCTTGAGAAACAAATTATTATAATGGTAGACAGCAGTATCGGTCTGTAATGTTCCCTTCTCATCATAAACCGAACGTAGTTTAACGAGTTCATCTTCGTATTCAAATCCCAACTCACGAACGGTTTTGGGATAAATCTTGATTGTTTTATTGCCCCCATATTCATCATACATTTTGATGTATTGTTGAATGCGCCAATAGTTGGGGCTGTCACCCAAGGTTAAGGGGAGTTTAAAGGTCGCTTGGAGGGTGTCGCCTTCGGGCATAATAAGATAGCCTTCTACCCGTTTGGCAGCACTCAAAGAAAGTGAGACAAAGAGCAATAGACTCAGTAAAATCATCAAGTTAAGGTAGCTTTTCATCATAATGGTAAAATTACAAATTAAATATAGTAACTCATCTGACGCTTCTATCATCTACTTTGATACCGATACCATTTGTTGTATTGATTGACGATGACTTTTAGATTGGCTTTTCGGTATTGTTTGTCTTCAATTTTATTGGCAACTTCTTGGCATTCTTCAAGGTATCTGCTTACATCTTTTCTAAAAAACCATTTGCGGTAGGCAAAAAGATCACCATTTTCTTTTTGCATAACATAACGTTTGGAACGTACCGTCCAGTACCAATCCCAAATATCTTCGGTAAAATCCCAAATGTATACTTTGTAATGGTATCTATACAATGTAAGTGGTCCTTCTTCTTCGACTTTCAGAAACAAATCATTATAATGGTAGGCATCGGTATGTAGTGTTCCCCACTCATCGTAAACAGAGCGTAGTTTGATGAGTTCGCCCTTGTACTCAAATCCCAATTCACGAACGGTATTGGGATAAATTTTAATGGTTTTATGCTCCTTCTCTGCATATTCATCGTACATTTTGACATATCGTTGTATCCGCCAATAATTGGGTCTATCAGTCAAGGTAAAAGGCACTTTGAATGCCGCTTGCAAGGTATCCCCTTCAGGCATAATGATGTAGCCTTCTACCCGCTTGGCGGCACTCAAGGAAAGCGAGGCAAAGAGCAATAGACTCGGTAAAATTATCAAATGTGTAAGGTAGTTTTTCATCATAGTAGTGAAATTACAAACTAAGTAGTCAGACAAATTTATCTTAACATTTTTGATGGCTTCTTTTTGGCTTCTACTTCGTTGAAAATACTCGCCTTAGCTCTGCTAGGACTGCGTTTTTCGCCTTGTATAAGCTCAAAAATAAGCTCATCCCAAATATAACCTTAATTATGTCAGACTACTTATCAACTATTTTGTTGCATTTACAAAGACGAGTCTAGTTGTCAAAAGATGAAAATTTGAGCGATTAAATTACAGAGTATTAAAAATGACAAACATTCCGTACAAATAAAAAACGAGTCAAGAAAAAGGTTTCTCAACTCGTTTTGATATATAAAAGTGTACAACGATTTGACACATTAAAAGCGGTCAAAACCCAAATCCGCTGTACACTAGTTGTTTGCTTTCTGTTTTTTAGCATTAATTACTCTGTAATTAAGCACCTGGGCAACCACTGCTTACAAATACATTCCGTGTTCCTTCCGCAGTTGTACCATCTGTAAAATGGACAGGTCTTGTTGGTAAAACACCAATACCCCCACACAACACAAAGGGGGCATTGGTGAATGCCCATTTTATAGGGTATTGCTATTGTATCAAAATTAATTTGTTGGTATAAGTTTTGTATCCTGTGCGTACTTGGTAGTAATAGGTTCCACTGGGCAAATGACTGGCGTCAAAATTGACCGTATGGGTTCCCTCGCTTTGTAACTCTCTATCTAGTAGCGTTTCTAGCAATTGCCCTGTTGGAGAGAAGACCATTATGCTTACTTCTGTCTCCCCATTTAGGCTATACATAATATTGGTGCGGTCGCTTAAAGGATTGGGAAAGGCTTTGATTTCTCCTATGTCTTCCAATTCGACTGCTTCTTCCCCCAAGCGTGCACCATTATTATCACATCCATCTATAAAGGCGCAAACTGTACTGCCTTCTCTTCCTAAGAAACCATTGAGCAATACAATGTAATCTCCTGCATCGTAGCTTACATTTGTACCTACTGATACTACTTGAGAAGAGGTGATGTAACTTGCGGCTTCATAGGCATCGCTGGTGTTTTGAATGCCTGTCAATGTGTAAGCTGTTTGGCAGGAGGCTGGATGTCCTGTAATCACCACATCTCGACAAAACTCATCTTCTCCGCAATCATTAGAAACTGTCAGGCATACATTGTATACACCATTTTCAGGAAAATCATATGAAGGATTTTGCAAAATTGATGGTATACCGTTGATGACCCAATTATAATCAATTGCATTATTTGCATTGGCTACAAAGTTTATTTGTGGATCATTGCTTGTAGCGTAATAAAACCCTGCTGTGGGAGGTTCGCAAATTGGACATTGATTAGGCACAGAGCAATTATTGTAATCAGGATAGCCTTCAAAATTGCTATGTAAACTATATGTTCCCACATCAGCACAAACAGTTGTATAATTCAAAGATTGATTATTCACTAACTGAGCTCCTTGAATACCATAACACTCTAGCGCATCTCTTTTTTTGTGCCCATTGTTAAGTGATGGATACATTACTGCATCTATTTCATTAACATGTTTAAGTTGCCCAGCATGACCGAGTTCATGCAATGCCACTGATTCAAAGTCAAACTGATAAACATCAGGATCGTCAATTTCATAGTTCCAAGTAACTTCTGTTCCATTAGGGGAATTGGGGAGATTGTTATTAAATACAATATCAAACTCCACCAGTTCCCATTTATCACTCACCGAGCATCTAATAAACTGTCCCGTTGTTATTGCCAAGGGGTCTATGCTATTTGCATTATTATCAAAAGTAACTACATTCTCTCCATCTTTCGCAGCTTCATTTATTGTGGTAGTAGTATTACTTTTAAAAAAGTTAAATCCATACTTTTTTTGCACTGTTGACAATGCTCTCTCAAAAGCAGTTTTAGCAGATGAGGTATTAAAATTTACTCCTCCATTGCTAGTACTTGTACTATATTTTAAAGGGTAACCACTATTATTACTACCAAGACTACCTAACATAATCTCAGCTAACTGTTCACCTTCTTGGGCGACCATTCCTCTCGAAAAATTAATGGTCAAAACATCATTCGAAGTAACGGATTCATTGTTGTTATTGGTAACTCTAATATTGCCACTCCCTGCACCTAATGGGATTATAATCTGAATTTGCGTGTTTGTCCATTCAACAATATAATCCTCATCAATAGGACTCAGCCCCCAGTTATTGCTTTCAAAAGCTAACTCTACTTTTGAATTACTTCCTTGAGTTCCAAAATTCACTCCTTGGATGGTAACTGTAGCCTGCGCACCTGCTCCTGCTATATCAGGCGAAAAACAATGAATTTCTGGTATTGCTAAGACAGATTTCGTATTTTCTTCTAAAACAGTTTTAGGAGATGGTAGTTTTTTCATCTCTCTGTAATTTTTATTTGTCAGATTGAAAACTTGAGGATAAAACTCACTATAAATATTATTGTAGCTTCTTCCAAAATCTAAAGCTTGGTTTTTGGTCAAATTGTATTTGACTAAAGACTGAGTAGCTGCTACAGGACTAAACTGCAAAGTATTAGACATGGTTTGATCAAGTATTCTTTTTTCCATTTTTGCGTTATTGAGAAAAAACAATCCTGTATCTCCAATTTTCAATTGCAATGAATGCGAAACTTGTTCCATATTATTGCCAACAATTCCACCGTCTGTGATTACAATGATCTTTTCTACATTAGCATTTCTCTTAAAGTCTTTATAGATTACAACTTCATTGGCTGTAAATATCCGACTATTTGTTTCATTCCAATAGGAAACTTTACTTACTACTTTCCCCTCTATAATAAAACCTGCATTTTCGACTCTTGTAGAAAGGGAAAGAGGAACTTCTTGTGCTTTAATTGCCTGGGCTTGAAGTAAAAAAATGAGTATTCCCAAGCCCCTTATTAATAACTTATTAAATTTATACATCTTTGTATATTTTTAGATTTTTAAATAGATTAATTAAATTAAAATCTTATACTTCCTAATAATTGAACAACCTACATTACAGGTTTATTCAAATAAGATTACTTAGTTAATTCTTCTATTTTGTTATTGAGGGTTTGGTTCTCTTTTTCAAGAGACTTCATCTTTTCATTTATTTCAATAAGGTGTAGAAACAATTCTTCTATTTTTTCTTGTTGATTGACAGTGATGCTTCCTAATTCTACCCCACCTTGAGCAGCCAACTCTTCTTCAGACGGAGTGTTGTGTAAGTGCCCATAAGTATTGATGTGTTCTTTTACATTTTCCAAAGAGGTTAAATTGTAGTCTTCTTCAAAAACATAGTCTGCCCAGCCTGTGTCAATCTTTACTTCTTTGGCGAGCATCCCACCATTTACATACAATTTGTAGGTCGAAAGATTGCCTGTTGTACTTAAAACAGGAGCAGTAGTTGCCCCAATGATTACTTGTCCACTAGAGTTGATTCTCATCTTTTCGCTATTGTTGATCAAAAATGAGGTATATTGATCTCTTTCTATTCTCAATGCCCAATTGTGGTCACCGTCTAATAGTCCAAAACCATTGGCATTGTTGTGGTATAGAACGCCTTTTCTTTGTCCATTTCTATTGTAAAGGTCTATCCCTCCATCACTTTTGAATTTCCAATATTTTGTACTTTGACCCAAAATTGAAATTCCGTGTGCCTCGCTATGTAAACCAAGACCTGAACTTTCTATTACAAAATGTCTTCCTCTAATGTATCCTTTTACATCAAATTTGTACTTGGGTACTCGCCCTACCCCTACTTTGTCATTTCCATATGTTGCATTCATAAAGCCTGTTCCTCCACCTGTCCAAGCGTTGGATTGTGCTTGTACCAAGTCTGTCCATAAAAAGCAAAGTGCCATTGCCAAAGTTGCGATCCATGTTTGTTGTTTTAATTGTAAATTTTTCATTGTTTAAATTTTTAAGTTGAATAATTAATTAAAATGTGTTGAAAAAAAAGGTGTCACCTCTCAATCTGTAAAAAATATGTGTTATTCATTGTCAAAAAAATGTGTGTTGTTCATTGTCAAAAAAATGTGTGTTGTTCATTGTTATAAAAATGTGTGTTGTTATAAAAGTGACACCTTTTAATTTGTTAAAAAATGAATGTTGCTTTATCACTAACTTATACTCTGTTGTTGTTGATGGCCATTATGCAATTTGAGTTTTTAACTAATGATTATGATGCAAATGTAAGAGCATAGGAGAGCTAAAAAAATTACAAAAAAATCAAAAAGTTTTTCGGGCTTGGTGGGGGTAAGATCAAAACTTTACGTCTAAAAAAATATATAAAAACCTACTAATCAAAATCCAACACAGACAATGTATTGTAACTTTTTTTGCATTTTGTTTTTTACAGGTATTGATTTGCAAGGGCTTGAGCATAGAAAAGTAGGTAAAAGCTGAAAAAAACATGACAAAAATGAAGCAAAAAGAGAGACGACGCAGGGGGGAGCATTGCCAAAATATGCCTGATAGAAGCGGCTACCCCGCAGCAGGAAGTCGACAACTTAGGTCTCCTTGTGGATGTTTTGGGCAAGCTCAAACACTACGAGTAAGCAGTCTTTTAGGACTAAACATTTGAGTCTGTCGACGCCCTGTGAGGAGTAATAGCGGATAG
>JAHDIA010000806.1 GCA_020631035.1 Chitinophagales bacterium
GAACCAAGTAGCAGACGCCATCACCGACTCCTACAAAAGATTGCTCGCACCTTCGCTCGAAACCGAAATCAAAAACGAAACCAAAGCCCGTGCTGACAAAGAGGCGATCAATGTATTTACTTTAAATTTACAGGAGATTTTATTGGCGGCTCCAATAGGAGAAAAAAATGTAATGGGCATTGACCCAGGATTTAGAACAGGCTGCAAAGTAGTCTGTTTGAACAGACAAGGCAATTTATTAGAAAACACCACCATTTATCCGCACACTTCCAATCGAACCCAAGAAACAGCCAAAACACTAATCCACTTGTGCAACAAACACCAAGTCGAAGCCATTGCCATTGGCAATGGAACCGCAGGAAAAGAAACCAGAACCTTTGTCAATCAAATTGAGGAATTAAAACACATTCCTTGTATTATGGTCAGCGAAAATGGGGCTTCGATTTACTCTGCATCTGAAGTGGCAAGAGAAGAATTTCCCGATTTAGACTTAACCGTTCGTGGCGCCATTTCAATTGGACGACGCTTACAAGATCCATTGGCAGAGATTGTCAAAATTGATCCCAAGTCCATTGGAGTCGGACAATACCAACACGACGTACAACAAGATTGGTTGCGAGAAAGCTTGGACGAAACAGTCGTATCAATCGTAAACCGTGTCGGAGTAGACGTCAATACAGCCAGCAAACAGTTGTTGTCCTATGTAGCAGGCTTAGGCGCACAAAAGGCCGCCAATATAGTTGCTCATAGAGATGCCGAGGGTGTATTTAAAAGCAAAGCTGCTCTCAAAAAAGTGAAGGGCATTGGTCCCAAAGCTTTTGAACAATCAGCGGGATTCATTCGGATTCGAGATGCCAAAAACCCATTGGATTCCAGTGCTGTCCATCCCGAACGTTTTACCTTAGTCAAGCAAATGGCAAAAGATTTAAATTGCTCTGTAAAGGATTTGGTTGAACAAAAAAATCTACGAGAACAAATAAATTTAAAATCGTATCAAAATGATACTGTTGGGATGTATACCCTGAATGACATCAAAGAAGAATTGGAAAAACCTGGGCGTGATCCTAGGGGCAACTTTGAGCAAATCGAGTTCCGTTTGGATTTAAACAGCATCGAAGATTTAAACGAAGGAATGATCTTGACAGGAGTCATTACCAATGTAACCAAATTTGGAGCATTCGTAGACATTGGGGTACACCAAGACGGCTTGGTACACATCAGTCAAATTGCCAATCGTTTTGTCAAGGACCCATTTGATTTTGTACGGGTCAACCAAAAGGTAAAGGTTAAAGTTTTGGAAGTGGATGTCGATCGCAAACGGATTAATTTGTCGATGAAGGAGGTGTGAGACCTTATATATATGTATGTTACCAATAGTTTGTTCTAATAAAGGACAAAACACATTAATTATTTGCAATTAAATGATCCTTAATCTAAAAATAAATGAAAAAGAGATCAAAAGAGTTTTTACAAGTTGCATTCTACCTTTCAAAATTTGGAGTAAAATCACCTCCTAAAAGATTAAAAGTAAAAAATTGGGATAAAGCATACTGGGTATTTTATGAGAAGCTAAATGGAGGACGAACACTTATAGCTTTTAAAAGAAGTCTAAAAAATGCTAGAGATAATTTTGATAGTCATCTTCTCAATACCAATAGAGTTGGTTGGCAAACTAAAGATGGAATGCCTAGTATATTGAGTAAAGAGGCACAAAATATTTTTGATGAACTCAATAAATTAACAGAAGAAGAAGTCTGGGGTAAAATCAGAAAATTTTCTGATTTAAACATAAAAGAATACGACCAAATTATTGATGATTTGATTAGCATTCAGGAAACCGAATCATCATCTAAAAAGGAAAAAAAAGTACATACTGAAGGCGGTAAAAAGTTTTTTATTTCTAGTAGATATGAAAGACGTTTATCTTTAAGAAATGCTGCTATTAAAATTCATGGATTCAAATGTAAAGTTTGTGACTTTGATTTCAAAGAAATATATGGGGAATGGGGAGCAGGATTTATAGAAGTACACCATTTGCAAGCATTAGCAGATAATGAAGGAAATGAAATTGAAACAAATCCAGAAACAGATTTAACAGTATTATGCGCAAATTGCCATAGAATGGTTCATCGAAAAAAAGGAATAACGTTAACAATTGAAGAATTAAAAGCAAAAATCAAAAGAAATAAATGGCTAATAGTTGTCCTTATACCAAAGCTAAATGAGGGACTTAATTTATTCTATTAATCAGTATCTTAATGTGTGAGATTTTGAAAATATTCTCAATATTGATCTAGTTCTCTTTCATTTATGTATGTTTTGAGTATTCATAATTCCATCAAAAAGAACAAAGTTTTGTTGTTAATTTAACATTCTGACACAGTTCTATATATCATTCATTTGTCCGCCCCAAAACATTCCCCCAATCAATCAACAAAATATGCCCCAAAACT
>JAHDIA010000807.1 GCA_020631035.1 Chitinophagales bacterium
CATTTAGCCAAATCTCCTAAAGAAGCAGGGGATTTATTGGGGGCGATGCGTGCCTTTGCTCAGGCACAAAATGAGGTGGTCTTTTTGTTTGTAGGTGCTTTGTTGTTTTCTGCTCATAAAAATCCCAACTGGAGTCATTACTTCCCCCAAGTCGAACGCCTCAAAGTGGATTACCTTAAACAAGTAGATACCCAAGCACTCATAGAGGTGGTAGATTTGCGCTACCCCCAAACACTCAAAGACCAAATATTTTACTTAACCCAAGGGCATCCCAGTCTAAGCCAAAAGATTTGCCAAGAGATGGTCAGTATCGCCAATACCAGCAATAGGCGGGATATGACAAAGGACGATTTACAATACATCGTCCAAGAACATTTGCTCCTAGAGGACAATGGTGTCGTCAATATTTTCTGGACGCAGTTTTGTCACGAGGTTCCAGGTACGCAAGAAACGGTTTTGGACATTTTGGAGGGCAAAACACCCAACAACAAAAGAGCCATCAATCATCTTTCGGATTATGGGTTTATTGTTAAGGAGGAGGGGCGGTATAGGATGCGGGTTCCGCTGTTTGAAATGTGGTTGGAGAAGTATGGGATTTTGGAATGACGGCTGTCACGGATGGAAAGGAAGCGTAGGACGAGCGGGCGGATGAACGCTTGTACGAAGTGTGAAGTATGCGTTGGTTAACCAGAGCGAATGTAGCCACGGAGCTAAGACGTTGCACCATCCTTCGACAAGCTCAGGATAAATAAAGATTGTAAATTATGAGTTGTGAGTTGGTGGTCCATTTTCTGTTCTTTTTGATTTACAATCTATTACTCATTTCTCCTCATCTATTTAGTTATCAACCAAATCCGAAAGTTCAATTGTATTCCATATCATAGCTCTCTCCACAAGGTCGAGAGGACTTCTAAATTAAGTGTCAAGTACACACAAATTTTGTGTCCGAATTACACGAATTAGATTTAAATGTCGCAGCCCTTACGTTTAACATACAAGTAGGGAATTTTGTTCTTTTTTGGGGTGGAAATGGAACGTATTGAGGGGTGGGAATCGTTCAAATAGTATACGTTTTGTTCTTTGTTAAACATAAATAAAAACATTATCTCCGTTCTTTTTAAATTTTTTTGGAAGAGAGCTGATTTTCAGACAAACATCCAGTCGCCTAAAGGCTTCCTACTGTTTGCCTAAAAATCACTCTCAAAAAATTAAAAAATAACAATATGAATATTCCCAATATAGATTTGCCTCGTGTGGTGGTGATTGGGGCGGGTTTTGCTGGTTTGCAGGTGGCAAAAAACATTGATACCAAACAGTATCAGCTTGTTTTGATTGATAGGAACAATTATCATACTTTTCAGCCTTTGTTGTATCAGGTGGCGTCTTCGGGTTTGGAGCCTGATTCGATTGCTTACCCGATTCGGAAAACGCTTAGGAATAAGCCGAATACCTTTTATCGTATGACGAATGTAGAGCGCATTGATCGGGAGGCGAATGTGGTACATACGGATATTGGTCCGCTTCAATACGATCATTTGGTGATCGCAACGGGGGCGGCGAATAACTTTTTTGGCAATGAGGTGATTGAGGCGAATGCGCTTCCTATGAAGTCTTTGACGGATGCTTTGGATTTGCGTAGTAAGATTTTGGCGAATTTTGAAAAGGCTTTGAATACCAAGGACCTCGACAGGCGAGAGGAATTGATGAACTTTGTGATTGTAGGAGCTGGTCCAACTGGGGTTGAGTTGGCGGGGGCATTAGCGGAGTTGAAAAACAAGGTTTTGCCCAAGGATTTTCCCGATTTGGATTTGCGTAAAATGAAGATCAATGTGATTGAGGGTTCTGCTAGGATTTTGGCGAGTATGGATGAGCATTCGTCGGAAAAGGCACACCAATATTTGAAGGATTTGGGTGTGTATATTTGGACCAATACGTATGTTCAAAATTATGAGGACAATGTGGTGGTCACCAATGGCGATTTGAGCTTGAGAGCAGATACTTTGATTTGGGCGGCTGGCGTCAAGGGAACCTTTCCTGAAGGAATTGTGGTAGGAGACGAAATCGCCAAGGGCAATCGTATTCCGACCAATGAGTTTTGTAAAATGCACGGAAGTGAGAATGTCTACATCTTGGGAGATGCGGCATTTTTCCAATCGGAAGAAAGCCCCAATGGCTTGCCGATGTTGGGTTCGGTGGCTATGCAACAAGGTCAGTATTTGGCGAAGGCATTGAACCGTCAAGCTAAGGGAAAAACGGTCAAAGCTTTTGTTTACAATGACAAAGGTACAATGGCAACGGTCGGTCGCAACAAAGCGGTAGCGGAAATTGCTGGATTTAAATTTAAAGGCATTATGGCGTGGTTGGTTTGGATGTTGGTGCATTTGATGTTGTTGGTGGGCTTCCGTAATCGTGTGGTGGTCTTTGTGAATTGGGCTTGGAATTATTTGAATTA
>JAHDIA010000808.1 GCA_020631035.1 Chitinophagales bacterium
AGGTTCAGAAAGACAACTTTTGAGTGCTGAATGATAATTCCTAACATGCTCTTAAGATCACAATTCAGTAAATAATAACTCAAAAAATGGCAGTTACTCAAGATCATTTAAAGTCGCTGGTTGAGAAGCGCGCCTCCCTTAGGAGGTATCTTTGACGTCGATCAAAAATTATTAAAGATTCAAGACGAAGAAACACACACCTTAGACCCCGAATTTTGGAGCGATCCCAAAAGAGCCGAGGGTATACTCAAATCTATTAAAAACAACAAGTACTGGGTAGCAGCCTATGATAAGGTTAGCGAAGCCTACGAAGACTTGGAAACCCTATTTGAGTTTCACAAAGAAGGCGAAGTAAGCGAAGACGAAATAGACGCCGAATTTGCCAAAGTCTCACAATTATTTGAAGATCTCGAATACAAGTCGACGCTCGACAAAGAAGAAGATCAATTTGGAGCGATGTTGACCATTAATGCAGGAGCGGGCGGAACAGAAAGTTGCGATTGGTCCGAAATGTTGATGCGTATGTACATTATGTGGGGCGAAAAAAATGGATTCAAAGTCAAACAACTGAGTATCGTTGAAGGCGACGTCGCTGGCATCAAGTCGGTTGATTTAGAAGTGGCAGGAAATCTCGCTTATGGCTACCTCAAAAGTGAAAATGGGGTACACCGTTTGGTAAGGGTTTCTCCTTTTAATGCACAAGGAAAACGTCAAACCTCTTTTTCTTCAGTATTTGTCTCACCGATCATAGACGATTCCATCGAAATAGAAATCAATCCAGCCGATTTGGATTGGGATACTTTTCGTGCAAGTGGGGCAGGAGGGCAGCACGTCAACAAAACAGAATCAGCTGTTCGGGTTCGACACGCACCTTCTGGTTTGGTGGTAGAGTGTCAAAAGGAACGTTCTCAAATAAAGAATAGAAAAACCGCTTTGACAATGTTAAAATCTCGCTTGTATCAATTGGAGTTGGAGAAACGCTATGCAGAGCGAGACAAGCAAGAAGCAGGCAAGCAAAAAATAGAGTGGGGTTCTCAAATTCGTTCCTACGTCCTAGACGATAGACGGGTCAAAGATCACCGAACAGGACATCAAACCAGCAATACCGATGCCGTTTTGAATGGCGATTTGAATCCCTTCATCAAGGCGTATTTGTTAAGTGATGCGAATAATTAAATAAATTTAAAAATTGTGCGTTTTAAAAAGAGCGCATCCAGATTGGAATGCCACAAACACAAACACACAATGAAAATGACGCTACTATTTACGCAATTTTTTGCACTCTTACTGATGGGCATTTCTTGCAACAATGCCCCTAGTTCTGAAGCATCTACGCAAAACGAAGCGGATGGTATTTTTGTGGAGGTCAATGAACAAACACAGGAAAAAGAAGTTGCCTCCTCTATTCCAGCGGAGGTCGAACTCATTAGAGAAGCACAATCTGACAAAGCTCATCCCGCAGTTTTGGAAGTGCCATCGAATGTACAAAAAGGGGTATTTAAAGATCCCAATCGGTATTTGCCGCAATTGGTGGCTTTTTTCTCTAGCAAGAGCAAAACCCGCTTGGAACTTGCCCGTCTTTTTCACGATTGGATTGCGGTCAATATTGTCTATGATACCAAGGCATTTTTTAGTGGTAAGTATCCCGATCAGGATTACGCCAATGTCTTAAAACTTCGTAGATCGGTTTGTGCAGGCAATGCCAATTTGTTCAAGCGAATGTGTGATTTGGCAGGTATTGAGTGTGCCATCATCAGTGGCTATTCGCGTGGCTATGGTTTTGAGTTGTTTGCCGACGAAGATATAAGCAGAGGCGTTCGACACAGTTGGAATGCCGTCAAAGACAATGGTGAATGGTATTTGATTGATGTCACTTGGGATGCGGGTTTTGTCGAAAACAAAAAATTCGTTCAAAATTATTCGACTTCTTATTTGTATCCCAATCCTCAAAAAATGATTTACACCCATTATCCCAAAGAGCGCAAATGGCAATTGTTGGGACGTGGTTTGAGCGAGCAAGAATTTAAGGACTTGCCCGATATGCAAAAAAATTACTTCAAGTATAAATTAAATTTACTCACCGATTTAAAAAAGGTCAATCAAGTCGAATTTGCTCAAAACATTCAGGTCGAAGCTCCCGAAGGTGTCGCAATTATGGCGAGTTTGTACGATGACAAAGGACGAGAATTTAAGCAGCAATGTTTTGCCCAAAGAGAGGGAGACAAACATTTAATTGACATTATTTTTCCCAAGTCAGGCGAATGGTTGTGTCGCTTGTATGCCAAGAAAAAGAATGAGAAACAATACCACAGTTTTGGGCAAATTGGCTTTGTCAGCACCAAGGGCGTTAAGCAGGGATTTCCCCTAAAGTTTTCTCAATTTGACCAATACGAAGCGGTTTTGTTGGGTCCCTTGGAGTCACCGCTCAAGCGTGGTAA
>JAHDIA010000049.1 GCA_020631035.1 Chitinophagales bacterium
TGGTGCCATATATTTATCGGTCTTGGGGAAGTAGAGTAGGTAGTTTTTGAGAAAACTATAAGACTCAAAATCTTTGTCGAAAGTGTCATCGCTTCTATCATTGGTCAAGACAATTTGATGCTCGATGTCGAGATGATTTAAAAAGGCACAGTAGAGTTTCATTGTCCCTGATTCATTGGCAGCTTTGTTTTCCAAGATGGCGTCAATGTCTTCAAGTACGGGATTGGGCTGATCGACCATTGGAAAATTTAATTTTAAATAATTCTCTAGGGCAATCAATTTATCAACTTCCGATTTTGCTTTATCAACTTCCGATTCTTTTAGTATTTTGCTTAATTTTTTGGAGAGCTTTTTATCTGGTTTGACATCGTATATTTCCGATATAATTTTTGCAAGTTGCTCGTAACTACTCATTAAGTTTGCTCTAGGGTTTGCCATATTTTTACTTATACGGTAAATGAGTTTCTGTTGATGTACAGTATGAAACGCATTTTCTTCGGGCTTTAAGGCTTCGATATAGTCCCAAGTTTGTGAAAGGCGAAAAGGTGTATCCTCGTTTTTATCTTCTTCGTCAACATCTACCTCTTCTAGATTTTTGAGTCCATTGTAGGCTTTGCTGGTAAAGATTAAATTGCTAGGAGCCGTCAAATCAAAACTGGTGTTGTATTTGGGAACTTCGTCTTGAATGCGGACCATTGAACCGTTTAAATCAACGGACTTTTTTCTTAAAATAAAAAGGCTTTCTACTTGTGCGCCTTTCTCCAAGCCACGTAGGGCAAAATAACGAATCTTGACGCCTTCCACTTCGGCTTCTTTGATGTCGTTTTCCTTCATTTCAATCACTTCTCCTTTTGAAGTAATGACTCTTGCCTTTTGTTTGACGACCTCTACTCTAGAATTGGCACCAACTGGGAGGTATATTTTGTTGTTCTCTTCGATTGCCTCATCACTATTGACATGAATGATGGTGTGTTTGGTGTAAAATTGTTCTAGTTCGGAATTGTTTAAATAATCAAAGTTTACATCTATTTTGTGCTTGAGCGAAACTTGAGGGGCATCCTTGTGTGCTTCGGGTACTTCTAGCAATTGAGGGTCTTTTTCCCAATCGTAGTCTTTTTGTGCAAATGTAGAAAAAGATACACTGAATAAAAGTAAGATTGATAATAAGTGGTATATTCTCATTAGGACTTATTTTTTCTTTAAAATAATGGTTTGGCTGGTGGCTTCATAAATCGCCTCCAATGCTTCATTGAATGCTTTGAATTGTGTTTTGTCAAGTTGGACGTAATTTTCCTTGACTTCTTCTATGTGGATGACTTTATTGTCTTTGACTTCGTATTTGCTTATAAAAGTCATCCAAGGTTTTTCAATGACCAAATCTTCGGGCAAATATTCTGCCGTATAGCCTTCAGGAATTTCTAGTTCATTGATGATGTTGTAGGATTGTTTGAATTTGTATCTGATGGGTATGTCTCTGTCGTCTTTTATTTTGTCTCCTTTGTACCACTCACGAAAACTGAGATTGACAAAGATTTCGTTTTCATTTCTATAGAGGTAATCGTCTATGTTGAATGTGTAATTTACTTCGGTTGTTTTGTCCTTGTCAAAGGCATTTTGAATGTCGTATTCTTCTAGAATAAATTTGTTGGAGCCTTTGCTTAGGTATTTGCTGAAAAATCTAAATTTCTCCTCTTTTTCGTTGAGGTCGTATATTCGGTAATTCAAATTGGTTTTGAGGTAGCCATCCAATACCTTCTTTGAAGTGCCAATTAATTGGTCTTCAACGATTTTGAGGGTCGAGTGGTCGGTGGTTTTGTTTTTTTCTGCTTCGACTACAGGAACCATTACGATTTCGTAGGCATCGTCCCCCGTTTTGATCATCGCCTCTTGTCCTTGAATAAAAGAACTGGGCATCCCAAAAGGTGTATACTCACTGGTAGCATCTAAAAAGTAGTATTGGTCTCCACTTTTATATGCCGCTATCATATGGTTGTGAATGGCAGGTGTGGGCATTTCATCGTGGGTATATGGGATTTCATCTGTACCAATCCAACAAACGGAAGCGGGAACACCTGCATATTCTAAGAGGGTGAAAATACAGGTACTCATATCCTTACAGTCGCCGTATTTTTGATTGACGACTTGGTCGGTATTTCTAGGGACAAATCCGTTCATTCCTTCTTCAAAAGCGATGTATTTGATGTTGTTTTGTGTCCAGTAAAAGATTTTTTTTACTTTTTCTAAATCATTGGTGGCACCTTGGGTGATTTCATCCGCCAATTGTTGTAGAGCAGCGTCGTCTGCTTCTTTGTTGACATTTTGGGTGATGGATTGATACCAGTTAAACAGGTCATCAGAATTGGACAAAAGATTGTGTTTTTTTCCATCTACTTTGTAGCGAGTGATACGGGGAATGATGTGTGGAATAAAATATTTGGCAGGTGGCGCATTGTCCACTATGTCAAATTTTGACATATCGTTCATTGTCCAAGTATAGAGTGTTTTGTTCCCCTTTTTCGTTTTTTGGAAATCAAAATCTAAGTTTTCGGTATTGAATTCTGCAAAATCAATTTCAATATCTGGATGAACTTCGATGGTGTACTCTTGCTTGACAATCGGGGCGGGTTCGATGAGGTAAAAGCCGCCTAAGAAGCGAGATTCTTTGGTTGTCTCTGTATATTCTAAGCTACTTTTAGAGCCTTTTTGTAAGGTTGGATACCTAAAATTTATCGACTTTAGGTCATCGTGAAAGATACCACTCGAAAATTCGTCTTCTATTTTGAAATCTTCGACTTTTTGGGCTTTAAATCCCTTCTTTTTGGGAGCATAACTGATGGCTTCAATTTCTTCGATTTCCGAAAAAGACGAAAAGTAAACCTTGTCGGTCATAGCCAAGCCAAAATCATTGTTTAGATAAAACTTCTCTTCTGTATTGGATTCGGTAATTTTGATCTCTCCATCAACTAGGTCAATTGAGATGTTCTTGCTTTTGTCCAAAATGATGTATTTGCTGTCAGGGTATTTTTGTGTATACTCCTCTAGCATTTCTTGGGAGCTTTGTGCTAGTATGCTGAATGGCAACAAAGCAATAAAGCAAAGCAACAAAGTTTTGGGAAATAGGATTGTATTCAATAGTAGATTATTTTTCTTTTTTGATAAGTGTGCCATAGTGATAATATCTTGTGACATTTATAAAAAACGAACGATTTTGGAAAACAGTTCATCTTTTAGTGATATAAATGCATTTTTCAGATTGAAAACTCAAAATTCCCTAATCTTCAATCTTAAATTCATTTATTTCCCCTTTCCCTGTACCAAAATCAAGACCGTATAAATCATAATTTTAAAATCAATTGCCAAAGACATATTTTCGATGTAAATCAAATCGTACTTCATACGTTGCACCATTTCGTCTATATTTGAGGCATAACCAAACTTGACCATTCCCCAAGACGTAATGCCAGGTTGCACCTTTTGTAGATAGCGATATTCGGGGGCTACTTTAACCAATTGGTCGATAAAAAATTGACGCTCAGGGCGGGGACCAACCAAAGACATTTCACCCAACAAGACATTGTAAAATTGTGGCAATTCATCCAAACGCCATTTCCGCATCACCTTGCCCCATTTGGTCGTTCTGGGGTCGTCATCACTTGAGAGGGCTGGACCATCTTTTTCGGCATCTGTCCGCATCGAACGAAATTTGTAAATCTTGAAAGGCTTGCTGTTTTTGCCAATGCGTTCTTGCTTGTAAAAAATAGGACCAGGTGAAGACAGGCGGACTCTAATCGCAATAAAAAGGTACAAGGGAATCAACAAAACCATCACAATGCCAGAAGCTGTAATGTCAATCAGTCTTTTGATTTTGCGCTGCCAAGGCGGCATCAAACCAGGCATAACTTCAATCAACATCGCTCCCATAATATTGCTCATCTTGACTGAACCCGATAAAATATCGTACATATCGGGTATGATTTTGATGACCACATTTTGGTCCGCCAATTTGTTTAAAATATCATTGGTTCTAGAATGGTCTGAATGCTCAATGGTCAAAATAACTTCTTCTATTTCTTCGTTTTGGCAAATCTGAGGAATGTCCTCAATGTGTCCTAGTTCGGGCAGTTGTTTGGACAATGCCTTTTGACCATTTCCATTGGCATTGACGAAGCCTTTAAAGTGATAGCCCAATGACTTGCGTTGTCCTTGTATTTCATTGTGTAAATCAAGTGCCTTTTGACCTCCCCCGACTAAGAGCGTATTGTAGGCAACTTTGCCCGATTCCAATTGACGTTTGGCAATGGTCAAAATAAAGAAGCGAGCGAAAAAGGTCAAACCAAAATGCAATACAAATAGAGCAAGCACCAATTGGTAATAAGATTTGTAACTGCTGATTACATCGTCTAACAATAAGGCAAAAAAAAGCAAAACCACCCCAATAGCAGATTGGATAAAAGTTCGGAACAATTCATACACCCTAGACTTGCGGTAAATATCGGTATAAGTTCCACTGATGATGTACAAGCCAAACCAAGCGATTGGAACAATAATCAAGCCCAACATCAAATTACTGTCTCCTTGAAAAATACTAAAATCAAAAGGCAGTTTTTCGATGTAGAGTTTTCTAAAAGTATAAAAACACAACCACGCCAATATCGCCATTAGCAAATCTGCAATGACAAATATGACCAATCCCCTTCGCTTTCCGTTTCGCATAGGTTATTATTTTATCATTCCATTATTTGGAACGCAACAATTTGATGTTGTCAAAACAAAATTGGGCACTTTGATTGGCATTGATGAGACTGTCGCTCAATTCGCCCAAAAAGCCAAACTGAATGCCATCTGTTTCTTCTGAAACGGGAAAATATCGGGACAAATCTATGTAAATTTTGTTCCAACCATCGGTAGGCAATAAATTGAGAATCACTTCAAATAAAGAATTAGAAAGGCCTCCAATGCTTTGGACATATACCAAACAAGGCTGTTCAATATTGTAATTGACTTCTACAAAAGTCTGATCATCTCCTCCTGGAATTTTATAGGGAGAAATAGAGCCATATTGAAAATAAGGTTGGTCAGGCGTCATTACTACACAAGCCGAGCGATTGCCTTCAAATACCTCTTCGGCATTGGTATTGATAAAAGCTTGGGCAAATTCAGGTTCACTTTGTTTGTTCTCAAAGTTATCACTACTCTCAAAATCGTTGAGCAGAACAAATTCTGTTAAAGAATTGTCGTATTGAAAAGTGGGTCGAATGGTGTCAATTTCCTCAGATTGCAAATCAATTTCTCTATTCCAAAAGGCATAAAATGGATAGCGCAGTCGGTTGTGGCTTTGACCATTGCCAAATATGCCCGCTTGCAAAGAAATCTTTGTTTCGCCTGTTGTCAAAATGGGTACACTGACTGGCAACTCAAAAACTCCAATTTGTTGGTCATTTACAAACATCCAAACATCGGTAATTTTTTCACTATTCGTTCCTTGTGTTGGATAATCTGTAGAAAGGTCTGCCTCGGAGATGTGTATGTAAGCAGGAATGGGTTCCATTTCGGTATCACAGGCACCAATGGAAAGCAAGGCAAAAAGAATGAAATATAGATACTGTTTCTTCAAAGGTCAATGTTTTGGTTTGGCTAATGGGCGAAATCTATATATTTAAAACCCATTTAATCTTTAATTATTTTTTCTATTCGTCATAGAAGCTTAATATTTTGATTAGGAGCAAATGTTTTGGTGCTTCGTCGCTACTTGTTTGCCCGCTATCCGCTTCTATGGCGGCGTAGGGAATTATTTCGATTCACTGCCACGCCAGTACAGATGTTGCACGCAACGTCTCTACGTGCCATATAAAATGCCACCATATCCACTACTATCGGGGCTATTTTATATCGTTCACTCGCATTCGCATAAATCGCTTTTTTATTCGATTTACCCAAAAAGCTTTTATCAAGAAACGAGTTTTTGTGCTTCAATGGTTTGCTCAACTATCTCATTTATTTGATAAGCTAGGTCCAATGCTGCCACAGCCTCACCCAAGCTGACCCGTACAGGGGTCTGATTGGCAATGCTATCGGCAAAACAACTCAATTCCATTTTGATGGCATTGACATCAGGGCTTTCAGGTACTTCAAAGGTCAAATATTTGATGGCACCATCTGCCAGTTCCATAGGAAATGCATTGATGGCACTAGTCACCTCATCAGACAAACGGACAATCTCACTTTTCTTCTGCAAAAAATCTATGCTGATGTATTCCGAAGCTTGGAACAAGCGCATTTTCCGCATATTTTTGGTAGACAATCGACTGGCGGTGACATTGGCGACACAGGCATTGGCAAAACGAATACGAGCATTGACGATATCCGCCTCTTTGCTCAAGAGAGCAACCCCACTTGCTTGAATGTCCACCACTTCCGACTGAACCATTTTGAGCAAAATATCCAAATCATGAATCATCAAATCCAGTACCACTGATACATCGGTTCCCCTTGGATTGAATTGAGCCAAACGGTGGGTTTCAATAAACAAAGGCTGAGCAATTTTGTCTTGAACCGCCAAAAAAGCAGGATTGAAGCGTTCAACATGTCCTACTTGACCAATAATTTTGTGTTCAGTGGCAGCAGCCAAGACTTGACGACCTTGTTCCACGCTTTGGGTAATGGGTTTTTCCACAAAAAAGTGTTTGCCCATTTCGATGGCTTGCATCGCATATTCAAAATGGAATGGGGTAGGAGTGACAATGTCTATGGCATCTACATCCATCAAAAGTTGGTTTACATCCTCATATGCCTTAACCGAGAATTTGTTGGCAATACTTTGAGATTTTTCCCAATCAGTATCATAGATGCCAACCACTTCCCATTCTGCAATTTCCTTCAATAATTTGATGTGAATGTTGCCTAGATGTCCTGTACCAATAACGCCTATTTTTAGCATTGGAGCATTCGTGTTAATGAATGTGCGAAGTTAGAAATTTTTTGGAAAAAAGAGGAATGTGGAGTATGGTAGAAATGAAGAACAAAGAGAAAAAGGCTGACGATATAATCAAATTGGTTGTAAAGAAATAATTGTTGCTATGTCAGTTATTGATAATATACCGTCAGCCAGTCTCTTAGTTACTTTGAGTAATGATAACAGAAATAACTATTTATTTTTTTACCATTACCTGAAATAAGACGCATATTTTTTACTAAGTCAGTTTTTTATGACTTTAATTTTGATTTCAAAGAAAAATAATCTATGAAATACAATACTTTTAACGAGATTGAATTGGTTTTTGGTGCATCAAAAGTGTTTTTTAAGTTTTCATTAAAACCAATATCTGTATATAAGTCAGAATTTAAGATACTATTTTTCCAGGTAAGGTTTAATTCACTACCAGGAGCAAATTGCCATCTAAAGTTCATATCAATGTTGAAAGCATTGAAATTTTGATTATGATAAGACTCATTTTGATTAGAAATACCCTTGTAAGAAGTATCTCCCAAATAGCCATCTTCTTGTAATTTATGGTATTTGGTATATTTGACTATAGACCAATTGTGACGCAGCCACAAAGTTAAGGACATTTTGTTGGTAAATATGTACGAAGCATTAAAAACATTTTCGATGGTGGTAAAGTTTCGTCTTCCAAATGTCACTTGGTCCGAAGTGAGGGCAGGCAGATCGGGATCAAAACACAAGGTGTCTGCCGCCGTACACTCTTGAGGTAAAATATATCCAATATCATCATTGGTATAGTTTCGACTAAATTCGTAAATCAACATAATTTTGTCGTTGACTCGAAAACGGGGGGCAATGTTAAAGTTAAAGGTATAGCGATTGGCATCGTCGAAGGTACGGTAATTGGTACGAACATCAAGAGCCAATTGTTTGCGATAATCGCTAGAAATCCACCCACCAACAGTAAAATTGGTCGGATAAGCATAAAAAAGTGAAAAATCTGAGGTACGAGGTTCAAAGTAATCACGGGTTTCTATGGGTTCAAAAACCATAAAAAAGCCATTGGCAAAGAAATTCTTCCAAATCATAAACACACTTGGGTTGATGAAAAAGTTGGTAAACTTGTTGGGTTTGTACAAACGATCGTAACCTGTCCATAAATTGACCCCCAAACGGTTGAACTTCCAAAAAGGTTTGTAGATGTTGTAATTGCCTCCAAGTCCGATGGAGCGTTGGTTGTTGCTAAACAAAATGCCCATATCGTTGGGATTGTAGGTATCACTTTCTACCAAATATTCAACAGTTCCTGTAAAGTTTCCACTGATTTTTTGGGCACGTAGGTTGTAGGTAAAGCCCAAATCGGTATCTCCACCATCTCCATTATATATTTGACTAACAGCAGCTCGTCCATTGATGCTGTAGGAGTTTTCTTTGTTTTTGAGGTCGAATTCTGTTCCGGTAACATTGGCATCGTAGGCACTACCTTCTCTAATCACAGAGGTATTGATGAGGCTTACATAAGAATTGTTTTTAAGAGCTTGGTCAAATACAATGATGTTGTAGTTGGTTAGGGGATTGATTTCGATTTCTCTTTGTTCTTTGCTTTCTTTGTTTGCGATGACGGCTGTACTACGTCCCACTACTGCATTAAAAAATCCGATTCCTAAGTTTGACTTATTGCGACCCGAAATTTTGGTGGCATTTACCAAGCGGGTAGTGGAGGGGTGGGAGACAATTTCTTCATAATCTTCATCTATTTCGTCGTATACAGCATAGTAATTGAGGGGTTGACCACCAATTCTCCTAGAATAAAAGAGATTACCTTTATTGAACAGTTCTGTTCCTTCGGTAAAAAACTGCCTATTTTCATCAAATTGTATTTCAAAAGGAGAAAGGTTGAGGACTTGATTGTCGGAACGTACTTGTGAAAAGTCGGGAACTAAGGTCATATCCAAGGTAAAAGCGTCATTTAAGCCATATTTGATGTCTGCTCCACCATTGAATTTTGTATCGGATGCTGCATCGTTTTCTGCATCGCCTGAGTAATGTTCGTAAATGCCTGAAACATAAGGGTATAGAAACAAACGAACGGGAGCTTCTAAATCTGTCAAGCCTCTCAATTCACCTGCTTGGTTAAAATAGCCACTCACCTCAGGATTGATGGGACTCCAAAAAGAGGTTTCTCTGATACGGCGAATGGAACGGAAAAAGTTGACATTCCATCGTTGTTCTTCTACATCTGGGAAACGCAGTGCCGAGAAGGGAACCCGCATTTCAATCGTCCAGCCTTCATCGGTTATTTGGACCTCGCTTGCCCATACAGCATTCCAGTTGCGATCTCCGCCATTGGCAGAAATGGTATTGTCTACTTGAACTCCTGATGCCAATACAAACAGTTCAATGCCATTGACACCATCTTGATAGGAATCTATGGCAATGCCAAAGAAATCGCTGTTTTCGATCTGATCTCTTTGGGAAAGGGTTTTGGCAATTTTATCTGGCTCATCGTCGTAGCATTTGGCTCCTATATAGATAGAAGTATTGTCATAAAGGACTCGTACTTCTGTGGGATAAGTAGGTGCCTCACCAGGATTGGGATCTCGAACCACAAAGTCTGTAGCAATCATTGCTTTGTCCCATTCCAATTCATCTAAGACGCCATCAATGGTTGGAGCTTTGATGATACGAGTTGCTTCAAGATTTTTTTTCTCAGTTGGTGTATTGCCATCGTCTTTGTCCTCAATAGCATTTGAATGGGAGGGCGATGCATTTGCTGAAAAACAACATAGACAAATACACAAAGTAGTGAGCCAAGTTTTCATTAGATAGGAGTTATGATAGATTTGTGTTATTTATTACGAAGGATGTCAAACATTCGTTACCCAAAATTACATGCTTTGTAAATGCAATTGCGTTAAGGAGGTGTTAATAAAAATTAAATGTGTAAAAATCATAAGTCTTATTTTTTAATGTCTTTTAGAGAAGCGTTGGATGAGCGGATGGATGCACCTTGGTCCGAAGCCTAAAGTATGCGTTGGTTAACCAGACCAAGACGTAGCCTAGAATCACAAACGTTGCCCCAAAATTACGAATTTAGAATTACGAGTTACGAATGTAGAAAATTGGCTTTGTTGCACTTACTTAGTTGCTGAATTGTACATCTTACAACCAATTGTTCAAAGAACCTCCGAATGCATGTAACAAAGTGTAACTTTAGGTCTCTTAATCAAATACGAAATGGATTTTACTAAGACGGAAAATATGGGTATGAAATATGTTAAAATAGGATGCTGCTGTATTTTTATGGTGTTGAGTCAGCTTATTTGGGGACAGGTGTATTTTGAAGAAGATTTTGAACAAGTTGATGATTGGAGTCGGGTGGTTTTGGAAGAGGCAGATAGCAATAAGCTTTGGTTGTTTGACAATCCTGCCAATAGGGCGGTGCCTTTTGAGGAAGGAAGTTTTGCCATTTTTGATAGCGATTATTTTGGGGTTTCTAGTTTGCCTGAGGATGCGGTCTTGGTTTCGCCTATTGTTTCGGTGGAGGATGCTGATGCGGCATTGGTGCTGGAATTTGAACATCAATTTAGGGCGTGGGAGGAGAGTTATGGAACAGTGGAGTTGAAAATAGCAGAGGAATGGGTGGAAGTGTACAATACTGGAATGAGCAATATTGGGTATAGCTCGAATGCTGATGAGAATACGGTTGTTTTAGAGCGAATAGATTTGAGTGGATATGGATTGGATTTAAGCAATGTTCAGTTTCGTTTTCGGTATAGAGGTGATTGGGATTATTGGTGGGCAGTGGATAAGGTGCGTTTGCTCGATGCGGATTATTGGGATATTGCTTTGACAAATGTTGCGATGAGCCAATTGCCTGCTTGTTTGGAGGATGATTTGACGATTGGGATTGAACTTGTTTACAATGGAGTGAATACACTTGCTTCGCCTTTTGAAATATATCTAAGTTGGGAAGTGGATGGAGAGTTGGTCTATGAAGAAAATGCAATTTTAGATTTAGCCTATGTTCCAGAGCAAATGGATACTTTGCTCATCAATCCTGCTATTGATTTTTCGCAAGGAACGAATTGGACCTTTACTTACCATATTAGTGGTGATGCCAATTCTAGCAATGACACTGTTTCTTTGAGCTTTGCTATTCCAGGAAATCTTGAACTGCCCACACTTGTCATTTTTGATGATTACAATGGAAACAATTTAAATTTAGTTGCGAGCAATTGGACCGAAAGTACGCCTAAACCATTTAGCAATGAAGAAAGTTTTTGGGAGAGTGCCGATTGGTTTGCCAATATCGAAGGGCATCCGAATGGGAATGCGGCTAAAGTAAATTTAAACGGAAGTACGAACAAAGCGTGGTTGACTTCCCCTCAGTTTTTGTGTGAGAGCGATACCAAACTGACTTTTGATTTGGCCTTGACTCAGGCGAACGCGCTTATTGGGGATAAATTGGATGTAGATGATACATTAAAGGTTGGAGTATTGAGTTCGTGTTTGGAAGCGGATTTTACCTTTTTTAAATTGTATACCAAAAACAGTGTTGTTTCAAGTACAGGGCAAAAAGTAAATGTGCCTTTGGGGAGTTTTGCAGGGGAAGAAATTCGGGTCGCCTTTTTTGTGACGGATGGAAATGGTGAAGGAACAAAAAATTTGGATTTGTTTATTGACAACATTCAGATTGCGGCTCCTTTTGCCAATGATCTTGCCTTGAGTACGACACAGGCTTATTTTGACAATGTTTGTTTGATGAATAGCGAGTCACTGTTTTTGGATATTGTCAATCTAGGAATAGATACAATAGATTTTGCTGAAATGTCGGCGGAAATATTGGTAAATGTAGGAGAGACGATTTTTATGGAATCGCTTGAGGATGGAATATTGGCACCAGCGGATACATTGAGGTATTCTATAGAAGCAATGCTCAATGATTCAATTTATGAAGGTGGGGCGTCTGTCGCACTTCAGTGGGACATTGATGAGAATGTTACCAATAATGAGTTATTGATTGCCTATGAGTGGATTGCTCCACAAACTTTGCCTAGCAATGTTGTTAACTTTCAGACATTTGATGGAAGCAATTTGTCTAATATTTATGGAGGATGGAAAGAAGGTCGTGGCAATGACTTTGGACAATACCAAGATGCTGCTTGGACCGCTTCGGACTTTGGCAATGATGCAGACAGTGGTATGGGAAAAGCGGCTAAAATTGTGTATGGAAATGTTGCTTTAAACGATTGGATACAGACCAGTCTTTATACCATAGAAGAACAGTCTGCTTTGTTTTTTGATTGGCAAATGAGCGATGTAATTAAAGAAGATACGGTATTGTTGGAGGAGGGCGAGCAATTTCTTGTGTTGGCTTCGGTTGATTGTTTTGAGACGGCAGATACGCTTTGGAACATTGATGCAAATTATTCGGAGAGTGGAGGAGAAGCAGGGATTTTATTGGGACAATACGAAGGAGAAAATGTGCAATTGTTGTTTTTTGCAAAGTCGGATTCTGTGAATCAAGAGAAGGCCTTATTTGTTGACAATATTCAATTAAAGAATTTGCTATCTTATGATATTGCCATTGATGAGATATTGAATCCACAAGATTTGAGTTGTTTTGGGAGTGAAGAAACGATGAGCTTTAGCATTCAAAATACAGCTTTTGAAACGCTTGACTTTGCCGAAGACAATCTCATTTTTGACATTGAGTTGAGTGGTACAGATGAACAAAGTTTTAGCTTTGTCTTAGATGAAGGAACGCTTGCATTTGGGGAGACATTGGAGATCAATTTGAGCGAGACATTGGATTTGTCGCTTCGTGGGTTTTACTTTTTGTCGGTTGAGGCAATGTGGGAATTGGATGAGAATGAAAACAACAATGATTTAGAAATTTTGCTCAACCACCAAAACCTGAATTTTACCATAGCCGATGGTTTGGATATGGACGACTACAATGGTACAAATTTATCAGAGGAGTATCCCAATTGGAGCGAGGCGAGTGGACTAGACCACCCCATTGTTTTTGATGAGTCGGATTGGGACAATGACTTTTTTGGCAACAATCCCATTGACTCTAATTTTAATAGTTTGCGTATCAATTTGTGGCAAAACAAAAAGGCTGAGTGGTTGCTAGGACCATTGTTGAATGTAACTGATTCGGCTAGACTGACTTTTGATTTGGCACTGTGTCAATTTGGAACGACTGAACCAGCACAACTGGGTTCAGACGATCGTTTTGAGGTGATGATTTCACAGGATTGTGGGCAGACTTATTTCTCAATTTACACCTACGATGCCAACTCAGAGATTAGCAATGTTGGGCAGAGCGATACCATAGATTTGAGCCCTTATGTTGGGCCAGATTTTCTTCTGGCTTTTTATGCAACAGAAGGAGAGATAGACGATCCAGAAGATGTAGAATTGTTTTTGGACAACATCAAGGTAGAAAATTTGCAGTTTCCTCCTGGGGATGTGGGCGTCTTGGACTTGTTTAGTGCAGGGCAATTGTGTGAGAGCCAATTTGCCGATTTGATTTTACAAGTTCAGAATTACAGCCCTTACAGTATAAGTAATTTTGTGGTGACCAGTATTTTAACAGGAGCCGTCAATGACACTTTGATTGACACCATAGATTATGACATTGAAGCCTTTGACGATGGGTTTATTTACCATCAGCTCAATACCATAGGTGGAGGGACGATTGAATTGATTTCTTATACGAATTTGCCTGATGATGGCAATCCTGGCAATGATACTTTGTTTAGGAACATTGAGATTCTTGCCGACCCACAAATTGATTTGGGTGAGGATACATCGGCTTGTGGGAGTCTGTTGTTGAGTGCCGATATTGTAGGAGCTTATACCAATTTGCTTTGGTCTACTGCGGACTCTTCAGAACAAATAGCAGTCTTGGAAACAGGGGATTACATTTTAACGGCATTTAACGAAAATTGCGATGCGAGCGATACCATCAATGTAACAATCAATGGATTGCCGATGGCGAGTTTTAATGCGACAACGGAAGAATTGTTGCTCAATTTGGAAAACAATTCGATGAATGCCCAAACCTATATTTGGGACTTTGGGGATGGAACAGGGAGTGACGAACAAACGCCATTGCCACATACTTATGCAAGTGAGGGAATGTACGAAATTACCCTTATTGCCATTGATTCTATTTGTGGGGCAGATACGACGACTAGATTGGTAATGGCTATGGACAGTACCACCTCATTGAATGAATTGTTAAATTTAACATTAAATTTATATCCCAATCCTACGAGTGACTATGTCTATTTTAGTGAGGCACAAACAGGCAGTTTGCAATTGTACAATTTACAAGGGAAATTGGTCGATGAGATGTCCTTACAAAATACTCAAAAATTAAATTTAAAACATTTGCGTTCTGGTCTGTATATTTGCCGTTTAGTGGATAGGGATGGTGGAGAAATGGTGGGGCGTTTGGTAGTGGAGTGATCGCATATTTGCTCCTTCGTCTTTCCGTTACCATTTCTGAAACTCATATAAATCACGCTTCAACCAATCGGCAGCAATTGCTCCCAAATTAGTTTGAATTTCGGTAATGCAGACATCATCGTATTTGCTACCTTGGTAGTACGAAATGGGAACCAATGTAAGCGTGTCTCTGGGGTGAAAAACTAAAACCAAATGCTTGAAAGAAAGGGGTATCCTTTAACCTAATCGTAGCCTGGTATTCACTATTGATGTAGGCTTCCATTTCTTTGATGCGTGTGTTTTCTTCATAGGTCTTTTTAGATTTGGTATAACCATTGACCAGACTTAATCGAAAGGGATACAGTAATGTATCTGTATCTTTGAGTAATTTATTGGGCATCGCATCGGGAACAAAACTTGAATGAGAACCATCTTCAAAATTTAAGGTGATGTTTATTTTGGGAAATTCATTTTCTTTAAAAACATAGGCACTTGTAAAATTGCCATCTATCATATGGGAGATGGGATATTTTTTATTTTCGAGATCAGCTGTGATGTTAAAATTCAAAATTTCGGCATAGGTCAAATCCGCTTCTGTACAACAACGACCAAACATTATATCGGACCATACATCGTAATTGTCAGCAGTTTCTTCTTCGTATCTGTAATACCAATAGACAGAATCCACCTCTATATCAGAAGATAGTTTGTAACATCCACAAATAGGTTTGTCCCATATTTCCGCATTGGCAGCACAATCATAATCTGCAACAACTCTAATAAGTGAATCTTGCTTGCTGATGATGGTGTTTGATTCCTTACTAGGCGTATTTTCACTTATAGAATTGTTGTTGGGTATGAAATAGCCCAAGCCACAAAATAAAAAGAGTATTAGGTAGTGGTGCGTGTGCATTGTTTGCTATTTTCGTTCTTTGATGATCCAATGTATTTGCGTTTCTAGGGCAGAAGTT
>JAHDIA010000050.1 GCA_020631035.1 Chitinophagales bacterium
TACGCCTGATAGTAGTGGATAGCTCCCGATGCGAAGCAAATCGGGACTAGAAACGGATAGCAGGGACACAAAATCGTCCGAAGCACTCAACATTCCGTCCCAATCCAAAAAATCATTGTTTTGCCGCAAAATCTTCGGCAAGTTGGAGTAGTTCTAAATAATCTTCAAGTGTCAATTTATCGGCTCTTTGGTTTTTTATCTCCTCAGACATTTGGCTCGACCAAGGAAATTCTTTGAGGGCATTGCTCAATTTTTTGCGTCTTTGATTAAAAGCTTTTTTGACAATTCGTGCCAACAATTTATAATTGATTTGTGCTGTCTCTTCCAAAGATTTCCGCTGCAATCGAATGACGCCCGACATTACTTTGGGAGGCGGATTAAAAGCAGTTGGAGCTACATCAAACAAGTATTCTGTCTCATAAAAAGCTTGACTCAACACACTCAAAATGCCATAGGCCTTATTGCCTGCGATGGCAGTTATTCGTTGAGCCACCTCTTTTTGGAACATTCCAAGCATTTGTGGAATCTGTTGTCTATTGTCCAATAATTTGAAAAGAATTTGGGAAGATATATTGTAAGGATAATTACCGATCAAGTAAAACTCGTCCGCTGTCCATTCTTTAAAATCAAATTTTAGAATGTCTTTTTCTATGATCTTGCCAATCAATTGAGGAAACTTCTCCCTTAACAAATTGGGCAATCGTCGATCCAATTCAATGACTGTCAATTGAATGTCTTTTTCGAGCAATTTTTCAGTCAACACCCCCATACCTGGTCCTACTTCCAACACAAGTGGTTTGGATTTTAACAGCAAAAGTCCATCAGCAATTTGCTGGACAATGGTTTCATCTTTTAAAAAATGTTGTCCGAAAGATTTTTTGGGTCGTATCATTTTTTCTTTTTATCCTATCAAAAATAACTTACAAATTATTGATATATGCCATACATATTAAGTAAAAATATCACATAAATAAGGGCTAGAATGTACAAAAAAGAAACACTAGCGTAACATTTTTTTTATCTTTGCGCATTATTTCAGAAAATAATATTGAATTCAATGAATCATACTAGTATAAAACGAAGCCGCAATATAGACAAAAAGCCCATTCTTTTTTTGTTGGACAAGGATACAGATTTAAAAGAATTGGGGATCGAAGCAGCATCACAATCTTTTATAAAAGAAAAAATCAAACAAAAACAAAACCTCATTCACTTGACCCAAGAGGGTCGACAAATATTTGTTGCTCATGTAGAATTGGGAGATGAAGCTTACAAAACTGCAGAAAATTTTAGATTGGCTGGTTCCAAAACTTGTCATGCTGCCAATGCAAGCAAATTGTCAGAAATTGCCATTCAAAATGCTAGTAGTGTCGAAAATGCCCATTTATTGGCAGCAGAAGGTATGGCATTGAGCAATTACCAGTTTCTGAAGTACAAACACAAGCCTGAAGAGGAAGCCAACAGCTTGAAAAATATTTTGCTATTGAGTTCTGAGGCCAATAAAGCTGAAGTCGACGATTTGCAAAATGTAGTAGATGGGGTGTACCATGCTCGTACACTTGTCAATGAACCTTTGAATTTTTTGACAGCTCCTCAATTGGCAAAGGAAATGCAAAAATTGGGCAAAAAAGCTGGATTCAAGGTAACGGTATTTGACAAAAAGCGCATCGAGAAAGAAAATATGCAAGGTTTGTTGGCAGTAAATTTGGGTAGTATTGACCATCCAAGTTTTACCATATCTGAATGGAAACCCAAGAAGCCAAAGAACAAGCAACCCATTGTTTTGGTTGGCAAGGGTGTGGTATTTGATACAGGTGGATTGAGTTTGAAACCGACCTCTAACTCTATGGATTTTATGAAATGTGATATGTCAGGTGCAGCCACAGTAATGGGAGCTATGTATTCGATTGCTAAGAATAAATTGCCTTTGCATGTCATTGCTTTGCTTCCAGCGACAGACAATCGTCCTGGTTTGAATGCTTACGTTCCTGGGGACATTATCAAGATGCGAGATGGTTTAAGAGTTGAGGTATTGAATACAGATGCAGAAGGTCGTATGATTATGGCAGATGCCTTGAGTTATGCCAAAAACTATGATCCAGAATTGGTGATTGACTTTGCTACTTTAACTGGTTCGGCTATGCGTGCCATTGGTCCATTTGCTTCGGCACTGATGAGTAAGGCGAGTAGAGAAAAAACGCAAAAAATGTTGGATGCAGGTTATGCTTCTTTTGAGCGTTTGGTTGAATTGCCTTTGTGGGAAGAGTATGGAGAATTGGTCAAATCAGACATTGGAGACATCAAAAATGTAGGGGGACCAACAGCAGGAGCAATTACTGCTGGAAAGTTTCTAGAAAACTTTACTGATTACCCTTGGATGCACCTTGACATTGCGCCTACTGCTTGGAATTTCAAAAATATGGGCTATCGTTTGAAAAATGGTACGGGCGTTGGTGTGCGCTTGTTGGTGGAATTTTTAAAAAATTATTAGACATAAGACATTGACTATAAAAACAAAAAACCGATTCCGTCATTGGAATCGGTTTTTTGTTTTTATAAGAGCCAATAATATTTGCTAAAAAAAGCATAACTTTGCTTAATTCGACTGCTAAAAATATGCGTCTATCAGCAGTGGTAAAAAATCCTATAAAAAACAAACAAAACCAAAATTGATATGGCAGACAATACCTCAAACAACAACACTCCCCAACAAGAATACCAAGCAGGGGATAAGTATGAAATTCCATACGAAGGCTCATTGGGTTTGCTTGCGCTAGGACACATTGGTTTGAAGCTATGGCGTGAGAAGCGTGCAGAAGTAGATGCGCAACGCAAGGCGCAACAAAATGCCAACAAGCAAGAGTAGAAAAAATAAAGCTTATTCATTTCCCCAAATTTAAACCCTTTTATTTGAAAGCATAAGCTTGCTAACCAATAACCTTATGAAAAAATCACCCTATTTATATTGCTTTTTTCTTCTTGGATTTCTCCTCTATTCTTGTCAATCAGACCAACAAGAACAGAAGAAAAACGAGCTTGGCACATCCAATACAAACAAACAAACATCTTCCACCAAAACTCTTTTTCAATTATTAGATACTGGTCAAACGGGCATTGATTTTGTAAACAAAATAGAAGACATTCCCAGTGCCAATGTCAATATTTATGATAATTTTTACAATGGTGGTGGAGTAGCGATTGGAGACATCAACAATGACGATTTATTAGATGTGCTTTTTTTGGGCAATCAAGTTGCCAACAAGCTTTATTTAAACAAAGGCAATTTGCAATTTGAAGATGTTACTGCAAAGGCAGGCATTGCTGATGTCAATTATTGGTCCAATAGTGCCAGTATGATAGACATCAATGAAGATGGTTGGTTGGATATTTATATTTGTCATGCAGGTCCTGCTTCATTTTACAAAAAAAAGAACAATACACTATACATCAATCAGGGAGATGGGACTTTTAAAGAACAAGCTCAGGCACATAATTTGGTTGATGACTCTTATTCAACCAATAGTGCTTTTTTTGATTATGATGTAGATGGCGATTTGGATTTGTTTGTGATGAATCACACCGATTTTATCAATCGTTTTGCCAATGCCAATAGACAAATAAATACCTTAGATCAAATCAACAATTATTTGCAAGAGGGAAAGAACCGTGAAAATGCTTGCAATATTTTGTTTGAAAACAAAGGCAATGGACAATTTGTCCGCAGTACCCAAAAAGCAGGCGTCATGCAATGGGGATTTGGTTTGGGCTTGTCCGTTTGTGATTTTGACAAAGACAATCTACCCGATTTGTATGTTGCCAATGACCACGAAGTTCCCGACTTTATGTATCACAATTCAAAAGGCAAATTTGTAGATGTCAACAAAGAGAGATTGGGACACAATGCACAGTTTAGTATGGGTTGCGATTTTGCTGACTTTAACAACGACACTTGGCCAGACTTTGCCATAGTTGATATGGTTTCGGCCGACAGGGTTCGCAACAAAACATTGATGGCTCCGATGAATGAGAGCAAGTTCATTCACTTGACCCAAAAGAGAGGCTACCAAAAACAATTTATGTTCAATGTGATGCAGTTGAACAATGGAGGCGGCTATTTTAGTGACATTGGATTGATGACAGGAACCAGTTTGACCGATTGGAGCTGGAGTTCTTTGTTTGCCGATTTCGACTTGGATGGCGACAAAGATTATTATGTAACCAATGGCTATCTTAGAGATACTCGCAACAGAGACATTGGCAACCAACTCAAAAAAGAAGCCCAAGCTCTACAAGCACAGGGCAAAAAAGTGAGTCGAGAACAAAGACTTGAAAATTTAAAAAAATTCCCTTCTGTTCCCTTGGTCAATCATCTATATGTCAACCAAGGCAATTACCATTTTGAAAACTTAGCGAGTGAATTGGGAATGTCGCAAGAGTCGTTTTCCAATGGAGCTGCTTATGCCGATTTGGACAATGATGGTGATTTGGACTTAATTGTCAACAACATCAATGCGCCTGCTTTTGTCTATAAAAATCTCCAACAAGAAAAATCAAACAACAATTATCTAGTTGTCAAAATGGGTCCTGAAAACAAAAACTTAAATGCCAAGTTAACCCTTTATACTGGCAATGAAAAACAATACATTGACTACCACCCTACTAGGGGCTTTTTCTCTTCAATGTATGCACCTCAAGTATTTGGCTTGGGCAATTATCAAAATGTGGACAGCTTGATTGTTGAGTGGATTTATGGAGACAAAAAAGTACTCAAAAACATAGATGC
The DNA here is from genome assembly GCA_020631035.1 of Chitinophagales bacterium. GTDB lineage: Bacteria > Bacteroidota > Bacteroidia > Chitinophagales > UBA2359 > JAHDGP01. The sequence continues at coordinate 4,784 of JAHDIA010000050.1, forward strand.
CAATCAGACCATCAAAGTATCTATCACAGATCAAGATGTTGTAAAACCCAATGCTCCTAAAAAACAAAACACTCATTTTGACAAGCTTACAGCTTCTCAAAAAGGATTGAACTTTAAACACCAAGAAAACGAATATTGGGACTTTAAACGGGAGACTTTGCTTCCACACAAACAATCTACACATGGACCTAGCCTGGCAGTTGGAGATGTCAATGGTGATGGCTTGGAAGATGTATATGTTGGTGGTGCGAAAGACCAAGCAGGTGTTTTGTATCTACAAAACAAACAACAAGGCTTTAGTCAATCTCAACAATCCAGTTTTCAAAACACCAAAGCTTTTGAGGACATTGGCGCATTGTTTTTTGATTGCGACAATGACCAAGACTTGGATCTTTATGTGAGCAGTGGTGGTGGTGGTGCCTTTTTGCCTTATCAAGCTCCTTTACAAGACCGCTTGTACAAAAACGATGGCAAAGGCAATTTTACTTTGAGTGAAAAAAGTTTGCCTCTGACACACGGAAGCAATGGTAGAGTAAAAGCATGTGATTTTGACAAAGATGGCGATTTGGATTTATTTGTCGCTGGTCGGGTTGTGCCAGGTTTTTATCCTGTTGTCCCCAAGAGTTACTTATTGCAAAATGACAATGGTAACTTTAGCAATGTCACCCCTGACTTGGCAAAAGACTTGGAAAAAATAGGAATGGTGACAGACTTTATTTGGATGGATCTCAACCAAGACGAATACCAAGATTTGGTTTTGGTAGGTGAATGGATGAACATCGAATTTTTTGTACAAAAGGATGGTGTCTTTGTTAAATCTACTGAACAATATTTGAATCAAGAGATGCGTGCTTGGTGGTTTAGTTTAGAGGCAGCAGATTTTGACAATGATGGCGACCAAGATTTGGTAGCAGGCAATTTGGGTCTGAACAATAAATTTCATCCTTCCAAGAAAAAACCCTTTGAAATCTACTTTGACGATTTTGACGAAAATGGCACCTTCGACATTGTATTGACCAAATGCGATAAAGGCAAAACTTATCCGTTAAGAGGAAAAGATTGCTCAACAGAGCAAATGCCTTTTATCAGTGAAAAGTACAAAACCTATGAAGCTTTTGCCAATGCGACCATCAATGATGTATTTAAAGCTGAAAAATTAGACAAGGCCACCAATTACAAAATCACCGATTTCCAAAGTGTGTATCTTGAAAACAAAAATGGTCAATTTGTCCCCCAAGCCTTGCCTACAGAAGTACAATTTGCCCCCATTATGGATATGTTGTGCAAAGACATTAACAAAGATGGCAATATGGACATTGTATTGGCTGGTAACCTAACGGGAACAGAAATAGAAACCCCGAGCTATGATGCTGGTACTGGTTATTTACTACTGGGTAAAGGGGATGGGCATTTTGAAGCAATTCATTATACCCAAAGTGGCATTCACTTAAATGGAGATGTAAGGAATATGGCTTGGTTAAATATTCAAGGTACACCTCACTTATTGGTCGCCAATAACAATAGCCACTTACAACTCTTAAAAGCAAATTTTTTATAAAAAAGAAATTAACTCATTCAATAGCTCTATCTTTTATCAATCATAGCCTATGATTATTGTACCGCTTTGATTTCGTATAGAGCTTATTAAACAAATATTATGTCCTCAGAGAACAATAAAAGACTGGCAAAAAAAGTATTATTGATTGGTTGGGGTTCCGCTGATTGGAAAGTACTTAACCCAATTATGAAGATTGGCAAACTACCAAATCTAAAAGAATTGGTGGACACTGGAACCAAGGCTACACTAGGAGCACTAGACCCTCCCCTCCCCCCTGCCGCTTGGACCAGTATTGTCACAGGTAAAATTCCTTACAAACACCAGATACATTCCTTTACAGAAGTTGCTGAGAATGCCATTTTACCTATTTCTTCTAATTCTAAAAAGGCTCTCGCTCTTTGGGAGATTTTGTCTCACCAAAATCTCAAAGTACATCAAGTAGGTTGCTGGGCAAGTCATCCAACGACGAGCATCAATGGTATCTCTGTGTCTGATTTGTATCCTTACTACAACAAAGAAACACTCTCTGAGGACGCCATTTTTCCCAAAAACCAAAAAGATACCTTTGCCAATTTCTTGGTAGACTCTTCTGAGATTACCGACAAACAGCTTGCGATGTTTGCACCTCATGCCAAATGGAATGACGAAGCTTACCAAACCTACAAACAAGCCATTGTCAACTTCCTCGCTCAAACCCAATCTTTACACAATGCTGCCAAGCACATTCTGGAAACCGAAGAGTGGGACCAAATGAGCGTGTTCTACAACCAACTAAGTGCACTTACCTCCTTGCTGATGCCTTTTCATGTTGCTGAATATAAAAAGGTAGACACCAATATGAAAAAAACATTGAACAAGGCATTGGTAGCCGCTTACCAACACTTGGACAATATGCTGGGTGAATTGATGGATTTGGTAGGAGAAGAAACCACCATTTTCCTAGTTTCACAGGGCGGTTACTTGCCCGATAAATTGTGGGTGGAGAAACTCAAACGTCCCCATTCTAGATATGAATTCATCACTCCTGGTATTTTTGTATTTAATGGACAAAGTGCCAGCCAAAAAGAAGAATTTTTTGGAGTAACTGCCTTAGATATTGCTCCAACCATATTGGCATTATTGGGTGCCCCCTTTGCCAAAGACTTTGATGGAAAAATCACCATTGCTCCCCAATTCTTTGAAAAAGTCAATACTGTCGTAGAAAGTTTTGAAAGACCTCAAATGAACCTTGATAAAAAAGCTGATCTCTCAACAGCCGATTTACTAGAGTTACAATTGGCGGAGCTAGAATATGCTGCCAATAGCAAATACAATCTGGAAGAAAATTATGAATACCTCAAAGCCAGAAGCCTAATGAACATTGGGCAACAACTAGAGGCAGTCCCAATACTTGAAGATTTATGGGCACGTTACCCTTACAATTATTGGTATGGTGGTCGCTTGGCTGGTTGCTATTTATCTGTCAACCGTCCCGAAGAAGGAATAGAATTATTGGACACCGTATTGGACATCGTAGAAGGCATACCCGACCTCCACTTGCTCAGAGGGCAAGTCTTGATGGCCAATATGAAATTCCGTTCTGCCGTTACAGAGTTTGATAAGGCAGAAGCCAATATCGGAATGATGGGCAGTATTTACCCACAAATTGCCGATGCTTATCTCAAAATGCACCAACACCAAGAAGCCATTGTACGCTTGAACAAAGAAATTGAAATCAATCCTACACCTGCAGCTTATTTGACATTGGCAATGGTGTACATACAAAAAAAGCAAATCAAAAAAGCCATAGAGCCATTGGAAAAAACGGTAGAAATTGCCCCACAACATCCACTGGCTTGGTTCCATTTGGCAACGGGTTACTATCAAGCACAAGAATATCAAAAATCTGCTGATGCCTTTGAAAATGCCAAGAAATTCAACAAAGATCCCAAGGCACAAAAAAACATCCAACAACACCTTGTCAAATTGTACCGTGACCACCTCAACCGTCCCGACAAAATCAAAGAGATGCAAGAGGCTTACGAAAAGAGCATTGGCTCCCAAGGCACGGTTACCATTGTATCTGGCTTGCCTCGTTCTGGTACTTCTATGATGATGCAAATGTTGGTCAAGGGCGGAATGGAGGCCTTTACCGATGGCAAAAGAGAAGCCGACGAAAACAACCAAAAAGGCTATTACGAACACGATGCCGTGAAGGGTATGGCAAGAGACAAAAGCTTTATGAGAAATGTAGGCAACAAAGTAGTCAAAGTCATTTCTCACTTGCTTTTCCATTTGCCGCATGTTTATAAATACAAGATTGTGTTTATGGATCGTGAAATTGAAGAGGTTATGAACTCTCAACACAAAATGTTGGGACGTTTGGGCAAAGAAAGAGGCGAAGACAAAGAAAACTCTATGAAACTGCTAAAACCTTTTAAAGAAAGTAGAGAAAAGGCCATCAAGTGGTGTCAAAACAACAATAAATTTGTAGACATCTTATTGGTGCCTTATTCAGAAGCCATCAACAATCCTTTGGAACAAGCCAAAAAAGTAAACGCCTTTTTGGGTGGTCATTTGGATGAGATGGCAATGGCTGCGGTTGTAGATGCCAGCTTGTATAGAGAAAAAACAAGCAGTGTATCATAGTAGAGACGAATAATCATTCTCCCAATAAAAATCATGCGTGAGGGATAGTAGCGGTTACCCCGCAATAGTCCCGAACTTTCGGGATTGTGCCTGCCCTGAAATGAGGAGTAAAAGCGAATAGCCCGACCCTTTGCGCCTATAAGAACAATTAAATTTTTAAAACAAAATATCTCGGCGCAAAGGGGCACGCCCAAATAAACAAAAGATTAAATCACCAAGTATTGGACACAATCAAGCATTATGTCCAATACTTATTTTAGATAGAATAGACCAATGGCAAAAAGAATTGCAAAAAAAGTACTGTGGATTGGCTGGGACGCTGCCGACTGGAAGATGATCAACCCACTGATTGATGCTGGTTTGATGCCCAACTTGGAACGTATGGTCAACCAAGGAGTTATGGGCAATTTGGCAACACTTGACCCACCTATGTCTCCCACACTGTGGACGGCTATGGCAACGGGCAAAAGACCCTACAAACATGGTATCCACGGATTTACCGAAATCGACCCCAGTGGCGAAGGCGTTCGACCGTCTTACATAACCTCTCGTAAGGTCAAAGCCATCTGGAATATGTTGCAACACCATGGATTGGTGACCCATCAAGTAGGTTGGTGGCCAAGTCATCCCGCTGAGCCAACCAATGGTATTTATATTTCCAATTTCTGGCACAAATCAGGCAAAGAAAAAAGTCGACACAATTGGCCCCTTGCCCCAGGTTGTGTTCACCCCAAAGAAATGGAACCCATCTTTGCAGACCTACGCATTCACCCTTCAGAATTGACGGCTGCACACCTACAACCTTTCATTCCATTAGGACATGAAATCGACCAATCGGTGCCCAAATATGCCAAGCTCATCAACTCGGTTCGCAAGGTAACCACCGATGCCGCTTGTATACAATCTGCCGCCACCTATATTATGGCAAACCACGACTACGATTTGATGTGTGTGTATTTTGATGCCATTGACCACTACGGACACGGTTTTATGAAATACAATCCCCCCCGTAGACCACACATACCAGAAGATTTGTTCCGCTACTTCAAAGATGTCAACGTAAGTGGCTACCGTTACCACGATATGATATTGGGCAGACTGCTCGAATTGGCAGGAGAAGACACCACTGTCTTTTTGGTTTCCGACCACGGCTTCCATCCCGATCACTTGCGCCCCAATGCACTTCCTATTAGAGAAGAACCTGCGGCACCAGCACTCGAACACAGCCCCTATGGCATCATTGTTGCCAAAGGACCAGGCATCAAAAAAGACAAGCGTATTTATGGGGCAAGCCTTATAGATATGTGTCCAACCATTCTTTCGCTTTTTGGATTGCCCATTGCAAGAGATTTTGATGGAAAGGTATTGATGAACCTATTTGAAGAACCTTTTCAGGTAGACATCATTGATAGTTGGGAAGATGTTCCTGGTGAATGTGGACAGCATACCAAAGAAGTTGTGGTTGACAAGGAAAAAGCCAAGGAAGAAATGCAACAACTCATTGACCTCGGCTACATCGAAGATCCAGGCGGCAATGTAGAGAATGCCATCAAAATGACCGAAAAAACCAATAAGTACTTTTTGGCAAGAGCCTTTGTCAATGGAGGTAAGGTCGAAGATGCCCTCCCTCTTTACGAAGAATTGTGGGAAGAGTACCGAGACAATGGTCGATTTGGAATACGCCTAGCCAATTGCTATATGTCGCTTAATTTGTTGGAGGAAGCGAGAGAAATAGTTGACGAAGTTTTTGAGCTAAAAATTAAGAATACACCTAGCCTTTTGGTCTTAAATGGTACTCTTTTGCTCAAAGAAAAAAATTACGACGAAGCTGTTAAAGTATTTGAGCAAGCAGTCAAAAAAGTACCCAAAGCACCCAATATCAACTTGCAAATTGCTTTGGGCTACCTCAAGCTAAAAAACTTTAAAGAAGCACAAGAAGCAGCCTATAGAGAGTTGGAAATCAATTACGAAAATCCAGAGGCACACCGCATCATTGGACAAGTATATTATGCCCAAAACGAAAATGAAAAAGCGGTTGAATATGCTTTAAATGCCATTGGATTGCGTTATCATTTTCCACAAGCCCATGCCAATTTGGGAGATGCATTTTTCCGCCTCAACAATTTTGCGGGAGCAGCTCAGGCGTACGAAGTGGCTCTTTCTATGTTTAAACGTTTCCACACTGTTCGACGCAAACTCATTCGCATTTATACCAATAGATTGGAGCAGCCCCAAAAAGCCCAAGAATTGAAAAAAGTCGAAAAAGCCTTAAAAGAGGAGTTTACCACTGTCAATGTGGTTTCTGGTTTTGCCCGTTCTGGTACGTCTTTGGTGATGCAAATGTTGGAAGCGGGTGGTCAGCCAGTATTTTACGACGATAGCCGCCCTGCCGACGAGCACAATCCCAATGGTTATTATGAACACAATGCTTTGCAGACCATCCACCACGACAAAAAGTTTTTGGAAGAATTGGGTGAGCAAACAGTCAAAATTTATGCGGCAAAATTGCCCTTTGTCCCTCGTCCACAGATGAAGTACAAGGTCATTTTTGTCGAACGTCCTCTTGCCGAAATTGTCTTGTCTCGACAACAAATGAGTACAAAGAAGCAAAAAGATGTTGAGACACTCAATCTCACTTCCTACAATCATTTGAAAATGCAAGAAAAACGCATCAACAAATGGATACAAAGACGACAAAATATGGAGGTGCTCAAAGTACAATTTGAGGATTTGCTCAATCACCCCAAACGAGAGGCAGAGCGCATCAATGAATTTATGGGTGGCACACTCAATATTGCGGCAATGGAAAAAGCCGTCGACCCACTCATTAAGTACAAAGATGTAGAAGAATCCATTTCTTAAGAAAAGAGAAAAGGTGACACCCTTTTACACTTAAAAACTGATTGTTTTTTAAAAGTTAAAGGTGTCACCTTTTTTATCTTCTTTGGGGCAACGCATTTACTACTAGGCAGTACTTGGTCTGGTTAACTTTATATGCTCCAGCCAGCACAGTACATTTTGCGCCACCAAGCACACGCTCTACTGCGACACTAAACACAGTTAATCAAATCAATATACATATATTTTTTGCCACAATTTCTTTTGTCCATTGTGTACTCTTAGAATAAAACGCCCTTTCTTTTCTAGGGGCAATTGGTGGCTTCCTTTTCCATTTTCTAAGGCCAATACATTGCCTATATAATTGCCTTCAAAATCGAATAAATCGACCTTCAAAGCTTCCTCATTTGGACACACATAGTTAAAGTAAGTTTTTTGTTGTTGCGGATTGTAATACACCCATTGTTCATTGGCAGCATGGGCATTTGTATCGAGACTCAAGCCAGCCAAACGCTCTGCATCAAGCAATAAAAAATTGACAGGCATTAGACGTACCAAAAACTTATCTGCTTTGATGGGGAGTTTAGATGTATCGGTATAAGTTCCTTCAAAATGGGGGAAAATGATGGCTTCCAATTCTTTCTTAAAAAACTTTCGTTTTTGCTCATTCTCTTCAAAAATTTGTTGGACTTCAGAACTGCCATTTTTGATTTTTGCCCAAAGCTCATTGATTTGCTTTTTGTGGGGCTCCAATTGCTTTGTCAAAGCCTTCATTTGTTGTTTGCATTGGCTCACTGCTTCATTGTCTCCCTTGTAGCCCATACACTCTTTTCGTTTTTCTATCATAGACTCTTGTATCGCCCCAAAATGCGTTCGCAAATAACTCAATTCTTTCTGGATAGGCTCATTGAGTAAGCTTTCTAAACGACTTCGTTGTTCTACAAGGAAAGGAGCAATATTGCTTCGGTTGTAAGACTGAACCAGTTCATTGAGAGCTGCTTTACCAGCATCATCCAATTGCCTTTCTTTTGTCATTTTTTGCTCTGTTGTTATCAACAACTTGGCAAATTGAAGGGCATCTATTTTCTTAGGAAATACATCAATCAATTCCGTTCTGCGGGCATTTTTCAAGGTTTTTATTGCCTGCAATTTATTCTTGACCTGATTGAATTTTTTCCCTTGTATTTCCCCCATTTGCTTGTGATAACGCAAACTGATTTCTCTGGCTTTTGCAAAAACTTGCTCATTCAACTGCATGCTATCCTTCACAGCTAACAAAACCTGTTCATAATGTATATTTGTTGTTTGTCCCAGCAAATGAGTTATCTGAAAACTAACAAATATTAGTACACAGCTCAGTATTACAATAATTCTTTTCATTTGATTGCTTAAAATATCAAAAACAAATGTAAGCAGCTCTAGCAATACTATAAAGTTTTTAAGCTTATTTCACCTATTAGACTATGACTTTTAGGCAAAACTTCACCTACTCACTACTAAGTTTTAAAAAAAACTGTTTTCAAGCTCTTAAATACTACTTTTTTTTCTTAAATTTGATGTTTAGTATGTTGTTTAACAAACTTTATAGGATTAAGAAATTCATTATATTAATAAAATAGATCATCTAAATTAGTTATTATGAAAAAAATCATGCGTTTTATTCCAGCCATTGTGCTTGCTTGCATGTTGTTTTTTGTGAGTAATGCAGTTTCTGCCCAAACAGCTCACAATGTTGATTTTCAAGCAGCTAAAGCCAAAATGACCAAAAAGCAAGGTCAAAAAGCTGTGACCAAAGAAGTTGCAAAAACCCAATTGCAAAAAGCTTCTTTTAAGAAAGGTGAACAAGTTACAAATCTTAAGAATAAGTCTAAAGCTCCAAAATTGAACAAGGCTACATTGAAAAAGAATCTTGCTGACAAGAAGCAAGTTTTTAGAAAAACTGAGCTTAAGAAATCTTTGAACGCCAAAAAGCTTAGAGAAAACCAAAAAAAATAAGCTTCAAAGCATTGTAACTTTTTAATCCACAGAAATTAAATCATACATTATGAATAAAATAAAAAAATACCTAAAAGAATCTGACATAGAGTCAGTAGCTGGGAAGATTGCTTCCTATAGTGCGGTAGCAGCTACTTTTTTGGCTGCTTCTCCTGATGCTGCTGCGCAATGTGTCAATCCAGGGGATGCTCCTTTGGAAGTAGATATTGACGGAGATGGTGTGGCAGATGTAAACATTACTGCTGTTTCTGGTACTATTACAGACCCATATGCTCCTTATTCAATTAGCAATCCATATACAGGTTTCAATTACAATCCATTGGCGACTCCTGGTATTTATGGTTATGCAGGTCCTGTATTTACTGCTGGTCAGCCTTATGTAAATGCTGCGGGTACTTGTACAGACTTCTTTACTGCTACTGTTTCATTTACTTTAGTTGCTTTCCAAACAGCAACAGCTGGATTTACTTACTTATATTCTAATCTTAATGTAGGTGGTACTTTCAACTATGCTGTGGCAACTGGAGCTGGTAACCAAATTGTTGGTTTAACGGCTGGCACCTCTGATTGTGCTGTATTCAGTAGTTCTGCAGCTTCTGTATTGCTCAACTCTAACTACTCTATCACTAGTTCTTTTATTGGTTCTTTGTACCAATACTTTAGACAAGATGTAACCTTTACTTACTTCTTCCCAGGTGTAGGAGTACAAAATGCAAATTGTATTAATTCTGCTGGAACAGCCTATTTTAATGGTTACCTCTCTGGTTACCTAAATACTACTGGCTATGTTGCTGGATATTATACCATTAACCAAAGCATTCCTCGTTATACCAGTGGTCCTAATGTAGTCGCTACAGGAACTAATCCAGGAGCAGGCTTCTTAGCTGTTCAGTTTGGTTCGACTACTACAGGCGAAACACACAATGGTTGGGTTCAGTTAACTGCCAATCCAGATGGTTCTGTATGTGTAGATGCTACAGCTTTCAACTCTTGTTCTGTAGAGAGTGCAACTGCCAATGGCGATGCAACACAAGCTTGTATTGATGTCGCAGGTGCCGATCCTAATGCAGGTGCTGGTTGTCCTGTTACAGCAGTTCCTCCAACAATTAACATTTCAGATCCTTGTAATTGTACAGCTGGTGTTGATCTAGATGGTGATCCAATGAATGGCAATGAATTGGCTCAAGAAACAATTACGATTACTCCAGGTACTGCTCCATATACTGTAACAGCTGTTACTGGTTTGGTTGATGCTGCTGGGGTTGCTTTGGACGCTGCTGGTGTACAAGCATTGTTAGATGCTAGTGCTGATGGTGCGACCATTGTAGCTTATGTTCCAGCTGATGGTGCAACTACTTATACATTGGACATTTCTGACGCTGCTGCTATGACGGCCAATATTGCAGGTGGTCCTTGTGCTGCTTGTCCTGCTTCAACAGGAACAGATATTCCAACTCTATCTGAATGGGGATTGATCACACTAGCATTGATGTTGATGTCTTATGGTT
>JAHDIA010000809.1 GCA_020631035.1 Chitinophagales bacterium
GATATGGTATAGACAATTATACTTTGTTTGGGGATACGCTAGAGTATACCATCCGTTTCCAAAACACAGGAAATGATACGGCTTTTACAGTGGTCATTGAGGATGAACTGAGTGACTATTTAGACCTAGAGAGTTTTCAACCCATTGCCTACAGTCACCGAATGGAAGCACAAGTAGATAAGAGTACTAGAGTCGCAACTTTTAGCTTTAATGACATTTATTTACCCGATAGTTTTGTCAATGAACCTGCCTCACACGGCTTTGTTAAATACAGAATATTGGCGAAAGCAGGAATTGACGAAAACACCGATGTAAAAAATACTGCTTCTATTTTCTTTGACCAAAATCCTGCCATTGTCACCAATACCGTCAACAATCGAATGGTATCAGAATTGCCTACACTGCCTGTCATTGCTGCTAGTCCAAATGTGGTAGACTTTGGAGAATTGTTTTTAGAGAATGTACCTTTTGCACCACAAAATTTAAATATTCAAAACCTTGGTACTTTAGACCTAATTATTGATTCATTTGTTTTTGATGATGCAAATTTCAATAGTGGAGCAATTCAAAACCTGAGCATTGAAGGACAAAGCACTGTTGAAGTACCCATTTATTTCAATCCGATTGAATTGGGCGAGTACAATGCAACACTAACACTCCAAAGCAATGGTGGAGATTTAATTATTGATCTTAAAGCTAGTGCCATTGAGGCGACAAATATCAACGCACTTGAGCAACAAAACATACAATTGTTCCCCAATCCTAGTGTAGGAGTGTTCTATATACAATCCCCAAACCAAACTATAACTTCTGTAACAATCCACAACAGTTTGGGCAAATTGGTTTGGGAGCAAAATGACAATCCAAGAATAACTTTAATAGATTTATCTAAACAAAACAAGGGATTGTATTTTGTGACAATTGAAACAGAGCATGGTACTTTGGTGGAGAAGTTGGTGGTACAATAAAATATTTTTTATTTTGTCCACCAGATTTGGCTACAAGAAAGTTCACTCTGGTTAACTTTTCGTGCTTTGTCTGTACTACACTTTCATCCATCCCCATACGCCACGCTGTTGGCTTAATGCTAAAACAAAAAGCTTTATATGCATCAATACTTCTTATATTTTCTATTGCTCTTTGCTGTTATTAAGCTAGCTGCTCAGACTGACAATTTACGTCCCTGTGATTTTTCGGAGAACCATTACGAATTACAAGCATTGAATGACTCAATGGATTGTTTAGAAAGGATTGTCAATTTTTGGGACGCTTATTCTTTTGCTTTAAAGAACAAAGATATGGAGTATTTATTGGCACACTCAATGGATAGTATTGAATGTAGCTATTGCCTACAACACGAAAATCCCGATGAGTTTAAGAGATGGTGGGCTGCCTCATTTATGCTCGAATGTTGCGTAGAAAACTTGTATGATGTCACTTTACTAGAAGGCAAAAATGTCTCCCATTCTTTCTCTTTGAGTGGGGGTTTGTTTTACATCAATTACAGCATCAAAGACGAGACCTTTCCAGAAGGAGGATACAATATTGTTTTCAATGTTCAACCAACTGACAAGGGCTTAAAATTCCTAGGGGCATTTGGCATTCCCTAAACGCAACGTAACTTTAGGTGTTAAGCGATAGCGTCACTTGAAGTTGAAGTAGAATAAGTCTGCGACTTGCTACTATTTGCAAGTTACAAACTTACACTACTTTGGGTTTCAGTTGCAAACTGAAACCTACTAAGCAGTCAAGCAGACAAATTCAAGCATTAATTTGTATATTTATCCTTATGAAAAAGCTTGTTTGTATATTTACTTTGTTGGTATGGGTAGCTTGTTCCAATCCTGGTGCTAATACTCTTGTACAAGAAGAATTGACAAAAGTCAAAACGGAATTGGCTACTGCCAAGCAAAATATCGAAAGTTTAAAATCACAAATCGAGCCAGAGGGCGAACTGGTACACATTGTTTTTTTCGATTTAAAAGCAGATGCCAATGCTGACGCCCTAACTGCCGAAATCAAAAAATTGGAAGGCATTGAAGTTGTCAAAGATTTGCAAGTGGGTCCCTTTGAAAATTTAGGGGACCAACGTGCTTTGTCAGACTACGATATGATGATGGAAATGTCGTTTGACAACAAAAGCGATTACCGAACCTACCAAGCCCACCCCATTCATTTGGCATTGAAAGAAAGTGCCAAAGCTTTTTTGGCGGCTCCACCTGCTACTTATGATTATATAAAAGACTGATAAACGACGAAGCACCAAACAAACTCGCCTACGCCAGATAGTAGCGGTTGCCATGCAAAAGCGGATAGCTGGGAGTCCCTTTGCAAACGAAGCTTTAAACGTTCCGTCCTATACTCCTAAATTACTTAGAGCATGTTAGGAATTATCATTCAGCACTCAAAAGTTGTCTTTTTGAATCGA
>JAHDIA010000051.1 GCA_020631035.1 Chitinophagales bacterium
TTTTTTTAACTCTAGGTTTTTATGACTTACTTGGGAAAATGCCAGTATATCTCGAATCATCGTTTGAAGTCTAGTACCAGAATTGATGATATAATTGAGGTATTCTTTGTTTTCGGTACTGAGATCATTGAGACTTGCCTTTAAAATTTGAGAAAAAGACACAATGCTTCGAATGGGTTCACGAAGGTCGTGGGAGGTAATGTGAGCAAAATTTTCGAGTTGAAGATTGGATTGAATGTATTTTTTGAGGGAGTCATTCAATTGCTCCAGTTCCTTCATTTTTTGTTGCAAGGCAATTTTAGACTGTATACGTTCAGTTATGTCAGTGGTGATTTGTTGTACAAATAGCTCATCCTCAATATAAAATGGAATGAGTATGACATCCACTATTAGCTTTTTGCCCTCCTTGCTTTTGTGGAGTGCTTCAAAGCGAATGGTTTCATTTTGTCTAAGTTTTATGATGTACTCTTTATACCGCTCTTGACGCTTAACAGTGTCTAAATTGACCTTCCAAACCAAATCTAGGGCTGACACCTTGTACAATTCATCTTTTTGATAACCATACATTTCGGTAAAAGTTTGGTTACAACTCGTAAAACAATGTTTTCTTAAATCATAAATGCCAATGGCATTGAATGAGTTATTGAAGAGTTGTTTGTACTTTTTTTGGCTTTTGAGTAATTTTTTTTCTGCTTCTTTTTGTTTTGTCACATCAATGATGTTTGACATAATACAAGCAATACCCTCTATTTTTATTAGTGAACGAGTGATCTTTCCCCAAAATTTCTCACCATTTTTTTTGGTGTACAATACAACAGAATCATAGCTTTTTATTTTACTGGCAAACAGTTCTTTGTCTTTTTGAGTTACCCATTTCAAATCTTCTTCCCTTTTAATTTTGAGTCGATTATGCCCTACTATTTCGTTTTTGGGGTATCCAAACAATTCCACAAATTGCTTATTGACATCAATGAATGAATTGGAGGCTACATCTCTTAGAGCAACAGCATAGGGACTGTATTTCAAAATATTTGCATATATTTTGTAGGTTTCACTGCTCCTTTTTTGGCAATCAAAATTATGAGCCTCCTTTTTATCAGCCGAGTTCGATATGTTTTTTAGCTTTTTTATGGTACTAGGTTTTCTTGGCTTGATTGACTATTACTATCTGACGTCATTGAAGATGTTGAAGTAACACATTACACCCTATTTAATACGATTTACATCCTCAAAAGTTTCCGCCACGAAGCTAGGAAAGTAGCGACTCTACACTGGATAGTAGCGGATACCCCACAGCGGGGCTTCGGCAAGCTCAGCCTCCGTTCGGGCAAATCTGCTTCTATTCCTATCACCTTTGGTATTGCTGTTAAACTCAAGCGAAGCGTAGAAGCGAATAGCCAGGAGGCACCATCGACAAAGCGATAAAACATTCTGTCCAAATCTTTAAGATATTGAATTTTTGTTCTTTGACAATTTTTGGAGTGATTCTTGAGCAAATAGTAGGAAGCCACAAACGACTGGGATAGCTTGTTTAAGAATCAGCTCTCTTTGGCAAAAATTATAAAAGAACCGAATTTTTTTAGTAAAATTGTGTTGTATTTTACTATGAAAGTAAGAGTAATCAAATCTACGGGTAGTTGGTATATTTGCCAAACGGCGGATGGTAAACGCATTTCTTGTAGGATAGTTGGAAAATTTCGACTACAAGATTTGAAGGTAACCAATCCTATTGCTGTGGGTGATTTTGTGGAAATTGAGTTGGAAGTAAATCAAGAAAACGGCATCATTACCCAAATTCATGAACGCAACAATTACATCATTCGCAAATCTCCCCGTCATCCAGGCAAAAATCACATCATTGCTGCCAATTTGGATCAATTGTTTGTCATTGTGACCATCAAAAAGCCTCGTACATCAAGCGGTTTTATAGATAGAATGTTGATGGTTGCGGAGATGCACCACATTCCTGCCACCATTGTATTCAACAAAAAAGATTTGCTAAAAACAAAAGATTTGGAGCAATTTGAGTTGTGGAAAAAAGCCTATCAAGAGGCAGGATATGGCGTTGAGTTGATTTCGGCATTGGATGAAGCAGATACAGATAAACTAAAAACTCTGCTGGCTGGAAAGACCACCTTGGTTTGTGGGCATTCAGGCGTAGGAAAATCCACACTCATCAATCAGTTTATACCCGATTTAAACATTGCTACAAAAGAAATATCGGCTTATCACGAAAAAGGCACACATACAACTACTTTTGCCGAAATGCATCCATTGGAAGGTGGTGGCTATATTGTGGATACCCCTGGCATTAAAGAACTGGCGGCAGTTGATATAGAACCTGAAGAGGTTAGTCATTATTTTCCCGAAATGCGGGAACGTCTCAACGATTGTAAATTCAACAATTGTTTGCATCAAAATGAGCCAAAATGTGCTATAAAAGCGGCTTTTGTAGAGGGTATTATCGCTGAATTTAGATTTGAAAACTATTTGAAAATTGTAGACGATTTGCAAGCCATCAGCTATTGGAAGCGATAGATCTGGAAGCCTTCCTATTTGTTTCTTTTCAAATATTGTATTATTTTTAAATATATGGAACACATTATTGTTCTCACAGATTTTGCAGATTACACCTACAATGCCTTACATTATGGGATTGAGTTGGCTTGCCGTTCGGGAGCCAAATTGACCATATTGGATAGTTCCAAAAGTGCCAAAACCCACACCCTCTCCACTTCATTGAGCGATTTTTTAGCTGGTAAACACTTACAAGAATTTCCTTCTATTGTCAATTACATCCAAACAGCCAATGCCCTATTTAAACACCAAGCACTAAATCCTATCCAACTACTTTATAGAGCACAAGAAGATTTTGATGTCGCCGAAATCAGTCGTTTTGAACAAAATGTAGATTTTGATTTATTGCTCATCAGTACCAAAGAGAAATTTGGTATCAAAAACTTTTTGTTTAGGAACAAAGTATACGAATTGGTTGGCAATGCAAAATATCCCATTTTGGCCATTCCTGCCAAGGCTATTTACAAACCGATTCGCTCTATTTCTTATGCCACCGACCTAGAAGATAAGGGGCTTAAATCCATAGAAATTGCCTATGACCTCGCCCAACAATGCGACGCCAACTTTCAGTTTGTACACATCTTATTAGAAGAAACCCGCAGCCATAAAGACAAGACGGCACAATTTTTATTGTTGGCGGAAGAAATACTGGGCAATAATGACTTTCAGTTTGTTGAATTTAAGAACAATACCCTGCTCAATGGGCTCAAACAATTTATGCTACAAAATGAAACCGACCTTTTGGTCTTGCGCAAAAACAATAAAACAGGATTGGATAAATTTTTGACTGTTGATGTTGCCAATAAATTGGCCTTTGTTGCCAATATTCCTGTTTTGGTTTTTAGTACCGAAGATTTCTCTATCAATGATTCAAATGATTTGCTACAGCATAAAAATTCTCTATGATTTCGACCACCTTTAAGCCATCGTAAGCATTGGTCATTATTTTTTCTTGCCCCAATAAAGACTTTACCACATTGTCAATTACTTTGTCGTGATTGGACATAGAGCCTTGATAAAAGCCATAATCATTGGGTTTGTCAATACTAGAAAATTCATTCAGTGATTTCCCCTCTATAGACTGATATTCAATGGTATTGAGGTATTGTCCTCCTATTTTTAAGCTGCCATTTTCGGCAAAAATGGTAATGGAACCTTCCATATTTTTCTCATAAGCAGCAGTTGTATAGTTGAAACTCCCTAATGCACCACTGGTCTTTAATTGGAATACAAAATGTCCTGTATCTTCAAACTCAATCAAGCCTTGATGGTTGACATTTTTGGTGATGCCTGACACCAAGTCTACATCTCCAAACAAGTAATACAGTATGTCTATAAAATGGCTAAATTGGGTAAAGAGTGTGCCCCCATCGAGTTCTTTGGTTCCTCGCCAATAGGACTGCTCATAGTATTGTTTGTTTCGATTCCAATAGGCATTTACTACAACTGAAAAGACTTTGCCCAAATGCCCATTTTCTAGCAATTTTTTGACTTCTTGAACAGGAGGATTGAAACGATTTTGCTTGACCACAAATAAGTTTTTGCCATTGTCCAAAGCCGCTTTAATCATTTGTTCGCTATCGGCTTTTCGGATTGCCATTGGTTTTTCGACCAAAACGTGTTTGCCTGCATTCAAGGCTTCAATGGCGATGCTGTGGTGTGTTCCATTGGGGGTACAAATATTGAGCATATCTACTGGAGATTGTAGGACTTCCTCCAGTGATTCAAAGGCTTTTACCTCAAAATCTGTTGCGAAATTTTGCGTTTTTTCTACGACAAGGTCAAAGCCTCCTAGCAATTCGGCATTGGGGTGTGCCTGCAAATGTTTGGCGTGTCTTTTGGCTATGTGCCCACAACCTATTATGGCAAATTTTATCTTCATTTAGTTTGGTTTCTTTCGTCTTTGTATGAACGTTGGAAATGTTTTAAAATTTGGATGGAACGCTGGTTTTTTACGGGATGTGATTCGTCCTTTCTGTTCAGACCTTGCATGCAAGGTCTCTACGGGGATACCAATAAAAAAACCGTTGCCCTTTTAGGGACAACGGTTTTTTGTTTCTTTATCAATATTGACCTTAAATGGTCAATGTTCTATTTTAAATTATTCACCACAACCTGTACAGTCAATGATTTCATCTACTTGGAATGTAGAACATGCTTGACCATTGGCAACAAATGTACCAGCAGCATCAGAAATTTCTACATAGTAAGTACCTGTCTCAGTTGGTGAGAAGTAAGCTGTTCCTGTCACTACTGTACTAGCACCTGTATCTGCATTTGTCCAAGTAAAGACGTATGCATCATTGAAACAAGGAACATACAAAGCATTACCCATACATACACGCTCGATTGGCAAACAATCTCCATCAGCCAATACACAAGCATCTGATACATTTAAGGTGTAATCTCCTGAAGCAGTAGTACCAAAACCACTAACGTAGATGTAATAAGTTGTACCAGCAGCAGTTGGGAATGATATTTCTGACTGTAATCCACACTCATCATCATTGCCATCTACACAAACCACACCACTCGTACAATCACCTGTAAATACGTGAATCTTAGTGTCAAAAGCAGAACCACACAAAGAAGCAGTGTAATCAAATCCATTACCTTCAATTGTGTACCAGTTACCAACACCAGTTAAAGGGGTATTACAAGTACCAACAGCAGCAGCAGCAGCATCCAATGTGCTACAATCTGTATTGCCAGAAACAGGTGTATTCAAAGCAAGAGGAGTTGCATTCTCACACAAATCATTTGGAGCCAAGCTTCCTCCAGCACAACTACCATCATCACAAACAGCAGCAGGATCATAGTTCCCTGCACAAGGATTGGTACATCCAGTTGTAGGAGCAGGACAAGATTGACAAGTAATGTATGTATCTCTACTAACTGATTCTTCACCACAAGCCATATCATTTAAATTAACTTGCATATAGAAGGTTGCAGTAGCAGTTGCTGTCACACAAACAGAACCATCAGCAGGACCGTCAGCCAAAGGCGCACCAGCCACATCGTCATAAATAGTTACATAATCTGAAGCTCCATTTTCGGTACCAAAACAATAGGTCTCACCTGGAACAACATTGGTAATGGTATTGTAGTCACCAGCCCAAGTAATTGTTGAAATGATTTCCACAACACATCCACTTTCTGTTGGCGGCGTACTTGTACTACCAAATGAAAAATCTAAAGGACAAGCTGTATTGGTTACCACACAACCTCCATCATCACAAAGTGCAGCAGGATCGTAGTTGTCTGCAACTGGGTTGGTACATCCAACAATAGGAGCAGGACAAGAAGTACAACTTACAAAGCTTTCGATACAAGAAGCAGCAGTACCACAAGCACCATCATTCAAATTGATTTGCATAAAAACAGTAGTAGTAGCAGCAACAATACAAACAGAACCATCAGCAGGTCCCTCTGCAATAGCAGCACCCAATACATCTTCATACATAGTCAAATAATTATCTGTAGTATCATCAGTAGAGAAGCAATAAGTTTCTCCAATAACCAAATTGTTTATGGTTGCATATTCCCCTGCAAAGTTACAATCATCAATAGAAGTCAATTCTGGATTTCCATCACAATCAACACTTGCAACAGGAGCATCTGCTTCACCAAAAGGATCATCCAATGTTGGACAAGCAGTACCAGCAACAATACAAGAACCATCATCTGTTGATGCCAAAGGATCGAAGTTACAAGCTGTAGGGTCTGTACATCCATCAGTTGTACCACCACAAGCAGTACCAATGTTGACAATACCAGCAAAGCTTACTACTAAACTATCATTACAATTGGGATCATTTACGCCTATCATTCCAATGGTAACCTCTAAAGTATCTCCACAAGGCAAAGCATCAAAATCAGCTTGAGTCAATGCCAAAGTAGCAACTGATGCATTGGCAACTGTAGCAGCACCCAAAGTACCAGCCGAAGCTGTCAAATTGTATTCTGTGTCATCACCAAGAGCAGCAAACAATAAAGTAATGGTATCTGCTGTTGCACTACAGAAAGGCACTGGATTTGGTGAAATAATGGGTGCACCTCCTGCGTCAATATCAACCCAAGTAGGTCCAACATTACAAGTACCTGCACAGAAAGTAGCAACATCAGTAACAGCTGATAAGTCAACAACCAATGTATCTGTACAACTCAAATCAGAAGAATCCGCAAAAATAATGTTATCTGTACCACCAGCTGCGGCAATTTCAGCATCAGTATAAGCTACAAAGCCAATAGTTGATGATGGCAAACCAGGAGTCAAAACCAAAGCATTGTCTGCAGAAACTGCTGTTGCTGTACCAATCACCCCAATTGCCACCAAAATAGTATCATTGGTAGCATTACACAATAAGATTTGTTCAGGAGAGGTTGTACCAGCTCCAGCATCTACCCAGTCAGCAGCCAACAAACAAGCACAAGTAGGCAAACTTCCAGGTCCACAACTCACTGTTGGATTACCGTTGTCAATCGCCAAAGTTGCATTACAACCAACTTGACTTGGTGCATCACCTGCAAAAGTACCTAACTCATTAATGATAATCGTATAAGTACCAGATTGACTAGCTGTCCAAGTCAAAGAACATTGATCTGCAAATGTTAACACAGAACCAGTAGCCGCTTCTCCATTCCAAGCATCCACAGTACTTCCATCAGGAGCAAGAATGGTAACTTCTGGAATCCAAGCTCCAACACCAACACCAGAACACATATCAAAGGTGTAAGAAGCACCAGCAACTACTCCATCCATCACATAAGCTTCAGACCCATATACTCCAATACCACTAGCAGTGTAGTCTGGATCAGTAGTACTACAAGCAGCTACTCCATCTGCAGAGCAAGGAGCACCACCAGCACTATTCAAATCCACATAAGTATTCTCCGCAGTGATACATTGTGAATATAGCTGTCCACTTGTAAAACAACATAGGACAAGAAAGCCTAAAAAGTGTACAATTTTTTTCATTTTATAAATAGGTTTATTAGAGAATTCAACATTAAACGCATAAAGTTAAGCAATGATTAACAAATGACAAAAACTTAGATTAATAAAAAGGCCACAATCCCCTAAAAAAAGGATTGTGGCTCATATTTTTATGAATTTCCGCCTAATACTTTACATATAAAGTATCAAGAAAATATATTCATTTTATTTGATTATACGCTAGACTGATGTCTAAGATTTTGAGTCGTCTACTTCTTCAAACTCTACATCTTGTACATCCTCCTCTGCATTGTCTTCAGCACTTGCTTGTTCATTGCCTGCTCCTGCATCTGCGCCTGCCCCTGCATCCGCTGTCGCATTAGGGTCCGCTTGCTGTTGTGCCTGATAAATGTCTTGTGAAGCAGCCTGCCAAGCATTGTTCAAGTTTTCTAAAGAAGAGTCAATCTTTGCTACATCTTTGGCTTCATGTGCCGCTTTCAATTCAGCTACAGCCGTCTCAATCGTCTGCTTTTTGTCTGCAGGAATCTTGTCACCAAACTCTTTCAATTGCTTCTCTGTATTGAAGACCATAGTGTCTGCTTGGTTCAACTTCTCTGCAAGCTCTTTGGCTTCTTTATCTGCTGCTTCATTGGCTTGTGCCTCTGCTCTCATTTTTTCGACCTCCGCATCTGACAAACCTGTACTAGCAGTAATACGGATGGTTTGTTCTTTTCCTGTTCCTTTGTCTTTTGCACTTACATTCAATACCCCATTGGCATCAATGTCAAAAGTTACCTCAATTTGTGGAACACCTCTTGGGGCAGGTGGAATACCATCCAAGTGGAAACGACCAATGGTTTTGTTGTGCTGTGCCATCGAACGCTCTCCCTGTAATACGTGGATTTCCACACTTGGCTGATTGTTTGCTGCTGTAGAGAATACTTGTGATTTTTTGGTTGGAATGGTTGTATTCGACTCAATCAATTTGGTAAATACGCCACCCAATGTTTCGATACCCAAAGACAATGGTGTTACATCCAACAACAAGACATCTTTTACATCTCCTGTCAATACACCACCTTGGATACCAGCACCTACTGCAACCACCTCATCTGGATTTACTCCTTTAGATGGTTTTTTCTTAAAGAATTTCTCAACAACTTCTTGGATTTTTGGGATACGAGTTGAACCACCTACCAAAATCACCTCATCAATGTCATTGGTCGTCATTCCTGCATCTTTCAAAGCTGCCTCACAAGGTTTAAGGGTTCTTTGAACCAAGTCATCTGACAACTGCTCAAACTTAGAGCGGGTCAACTTTTTTACCAAGTGCTTAGGTACACCATCTACTGCAGTGATGTAAGGCAAGTTGATTTCTGTTTCTTGTGAGCTAGACAACTCGATTTTTGCTTTTTCTGCTGCTTCTTTCAAACGCTGCAATGCCATAGGATCTTTACGCAAATCTAAGTTGCCGTTTTCTTTCTGGAACTCATCTGCCAACCAGTCGATCAGTACTTGATCAAAGTCATCACCACCTAAGTGGGTATCACCATTGGTTGATTTCACCTCAAATACGCCATCCCCCAACTCAAGGATAGAAATATCAAAGGTACCTCCACCCAAGTCAAAGACTGCAATGTTTTTCTCTTCTGTTTTCTTGTCCAAACCATAGGCCAAAGATGCGGCAGTTGGCTCGTTGATGATACGGCGAACCTTCAAACCTGCAATTTCACCTGCTTCCATTGTCGCTTGACGTTGTGAATCGTTGAAGTAAGCAGGAACTGTAATTACTGCTTCTGTCACACTAGTACCCAAATAATCTTCTGCTGTTTGCTTCATTTTTTGCAAAACGATGGCAGAAATTTCTTGAGGGGTATACAGTCTTCCATTTATATCTATTCTTACAGTATCATTGTCTCCTTTGACAACTTTGTAAGACATATTATCAGCCTCATCGGTAACATCAGAATAGCGCATCCCCATAAAACGCTTGATAGAACGAATGGTATTGATTGGGTTGGTGATTGCCTGACGTTTTGCAGGGTCTCCAACTTTACGCTCTCCGTTTTCTAGAAATGCAACAATCGAAGGAGTAGTTCTTCTTCCTTCGTCATTGGGAATAACTTTTGGTTCTCCACCTTCCATTACAGAAACACAAGAGTTTGTTGTTCCCAAGTCAATTCCAATAATTTTACTCATATTTTTGTTTTATTATCTTGTAAATTAATTTTCTAATTTTTTTGTATTTTGTAATAAGTAATCAATCTATATGCCAAGCAGATATGTCGTGAAATTTTGGCAATTTAGCAGCCAACACATCTGACATTCTGTATTTTTTGGCATAAAAGCTCAATAAGCATCTGTCAAAAAGGCAGTTGGGGCTGTTTGAAAACAAATTGGATATTTCTATCACATATTAAACTTTTAATGTATGCTTACGCCCGAACAGGTTCAGTTCTACGAAGAAAATGGTTTTTTGATATTAGAAAAATATGCTACTTATCAAGAAACAGATGCCCTTCGTCAACGAATGAACGAAATTTTGGATGAGGTGCAAATAGACCATCATTCTGTTTTTTCAACCAATATTCAAACACGTACCTCTGACCAATACTTTTTGGAAAGTGGAGACAAGATTCGTTGTTTTTTTGAAGAACAAACTCAAGAGAATGGAGAGAAAAAACAGCAAATAAATAAAGTTGGACACGCTTTACACGAACTGGATGAGGTGTACAAAAAATTTTCTTATAAAACAAAATTACTAGAAATTGCACAAGCTTTGGGTCATCAAAAAAGTGCCATCATTCAAAGCCAATACATTTTCAAACCACCGCAAATTGGGGGCAATGTGTCGCCTCATATGGACTCTACTTTTTTGTATACTGAGCCTTTGAGTTGCTTTGGGATTTGGATTGCCCTCGAAGATGCCACCATCGAAAATGCTTGTTTGTGGGCACTACCTCAATCGCACAAAATATATCCTTTGCAAGAACGCTTTGTCAGAAATGAAAACAATGATGGTACGCTCTTTGTCGATTTGGTAAAAGAACGTAGCAAATGGAATTTGAAGACTTTGGTTCCTTTGGAGGTCAAGAAAGGAGATGCGGTATTGTTGCATGGCAGCAATGTCCATCTGAGTTACGCCAATACTTCAAAACGTTCTCGCAATGCCTATGTCCTTCATTTGATTGATATGGCTTGTGAATATCCCAAGGACAATTGGTTACAAAGGGGGGAGAAATTGCCTTTAAAGTCAATGATGGAGGTAATGGGATAATTGTGAGTTATAAATGGGGCAGTGTGGGATGCCAACTTATAACTCATAATTTGCAATTCAAAATTTTTATGGGGCAGCGTGCATCTTTCATGGCTACGTCTTGGTCTGGTTAACCAGCGCATGTTTTTGGCTGCGTACAAGGGGGCTTCCTCCCGCTCGTCCTGCGCTTTATTCTGTCTTCGGTGGAATGATTGTCTTAAAAGATGTGAGGCATTTTGAAAATGTCAGGCATCAAAGAATGACATTTGCGACGAAGGACAAAGCGTGCCCAATACGCCCGATAGAAGCACGTACCATGTACGGCGGATAGCGGGGACACACTTTGCAAACGAAGCCTAAAAGCGTTCCGTACAAATCATAAGAAAATTTAAAATGTGTTAGATAGGGAATGAAAAAACCAAAGGCTTTGTTTATATTGAGGTAGAAATAATTTTAATGCTATGCGAACAAAAATAATATTGGGAATTTTGGCTCTTTTGCTCATTGGGCTAGGCATCTATGCTTTGAGTGTTTTTGCTACTTATAGTCAGGGTTATCGTGCAGGTACGGTTATCAAGATGAGTAAGAAGGGTATTTTGTTTAAAACCAATGAGGGACAATTGAATACAGGTGGTGGATTTGGCTCTGATGGCGATATGACCTCTTCTATTTGGCATTTTTCGGTGGCGAATAGCCAGAAAGATGTTTTGAAGTCGATTGAGGATGCTGTGGATGGGGGTTATCGGGTAAAATTGCACTACAAAGAGAAGTTT
Organism: Chitinophagales bacterium; assembly: GCA_020631035.1. Classification (GTDB taxonomy): domain Bacteria; phylum Bacteroidota; class Bacteroidia; order Chitinophagales; family UBA2359; genus JAHDGP01. The sequence goes on from JAHDIA010000051.1 coordinate 11,543, forward strand.
TTTAAGCATTCGTGGCGTGGGGATACCAAGTATTTTGTGTACAAGGTAGAACGCAGTGGCAATAGAGCGAATCAGGAGAATTTGCCTCCGAGTAGTTCGGGTTCTTCTTCGGGAGAGGGGCAAGGAGAAGGAACTGGTCAGGGAGGCAACTAGCTTCGGCAGCTTCGACAGGCTCAGCTACCTTATCTCGACAGGCTCAGCTACCTTATCTCGGTAGGCTTGGCTACCTTATCTCGGCAGGCTTGGCTACCCTTATTGACAATAAACTAGATTTTATACAGATTTGACTCATTTTTGAAAGGCTCAGTTTTGAGCCTTTTTTTTGTTTATTGGGCAGTGATGGGAGCTACTAAAAGGTTTTTAGTTTTTCTATCAACCAATTGGCGTCTGCCAAGTCTGTGGCATTTTTGACCTCTTCTTTGAATGCATTTATCTTTGTTTTATTGCTTCTGTCTAAGCGTATCATTCTTCGTACAAATTTTAAGAGATTGAGGTAGTTAACTTGGTGGTATGCCAATGATTTTTTGCGTCTTAAAAACATTTGGAAGCTATCTATAAAAGATTCTAAGGCATCAAATTCTTCTAATTCGTAATAAGTTTTCATCAGCATTGTTTTGGCAGATAGTTCTAGAAAAATTTCTTTATATGCTACCTGATACAACAAGGGAATGACCTTTTCAAAAGCTCCTTGGTCGAAGTACAAACGTGCCAAATTAAAGGCATAGGTAGAGGCTCTAAATTCGTCTACCAAATACTCTTTGTAGGTCTCAATAAAGTTTTCGGTCCATTCAAATTTCTTTAGTTTAATGCCCAGTGTTACCACATTTTTATAGGTAAAAGGCGACAATTGATTGTCAATCACAATCAATCCCAGTTCAGTTTCTAACTGATATAAATCAAACAAATCTTGTAAAAAATGTGTATTGCCTTTGTTGGCTTGTTTGATGCAATAGTTACGGGCAAATACAAACATATCAACCAATTCTTTGGATTCAAATACAGGATGGTTTTCTTGCAATATTTGCTTCATTTTCCGAAAATATTCTAGGCTTTTTTCTTCACTTAATGTGAGTAGTGCTTGGTAGTAGAATTGTAGGAGGGGATGTTGCGTCTCATCCAATTTGTTGAGGTGTTGTAAGACTTCTTCCAACAGAGGCAATTGGTATTCTTTGGCGTTGAGGTTTTGGTAGTTTAAGATGTAGCAACAACTCTTTAGTTTGTTGACGAGATAAAACAAATCGAGCTTATCGGTCATCAATTGCAAATTGGGTTCAACTGTTCGGATGCGTTGTTGGGCAATGAAAATAGATTTTTCCCTTTCGATGGCAAACTCATAAAAGGGTGTCCAAATATTGGTTTTTTGATATTGGGTCTTCAACTTTTCTATTTCCCTAAGTGTACTGTCAAAATGCTTTTTAAGTTTGTGGCTTCGATAGTATTGTAGTTGATATATCTTTTGTTGTATTTGGTTTTGATTCAACTGTTTGTATACAATGAATTGCTCACACAACTTTTGTGCATCGGTCATCAAGCGTCGTATACGGGTATCATTGTAGGGCTTGTTTGGGTAAAGATGCTTCCAGGCTTGTTCCTTTTGAAGGTTTTGAGGATTAAAATCAGGGGCTTTGGCGAGGATAAAGTCTAGCAATTCTGCTATATACGCTTTTTTGCTGTGGAGTTGACAAGAGGCAAATTCGCTTAATTCTCGGCATTCTGCCACAGAGAAAGTACGTACCAAAACTAAAAGCTTGCTATTTTCCATCTGATAAAGATAGAAAAAGCAAACAAACGATTCACAAAAAAAGATAAAAAAACACCACAAACAAATAACAATCAAATAAAAATACATATAATAAAATAAAAACAATTCACTTTTTCATTCACAAAGTATTAAAAACGTAATTGTTTTTGCTATAAAAATGGAGGATACTTGTAGTATAATCAAACAAATACTCAAAATACAATGTATTATGAAATTAGTAAAAACAACAATAACACTCTATCTACTTTTCTTTTTGATAAATAATGATGCTATATGTCAGGGTTGGATTAATTATTATCCAGAAATAACACTAGACCCAACACTTAATATTTGGGATGTTTCTTTATTTTCTGATATGCTTAAATTACCTGATGGTGGTTTTGCCACTTTAAGTAATTTTTGGAATGACAATTATAAGAATGAAGCTTACTACTTTACCATTACCAAAATGGATCAATTTGGCAATTTACAATGGGTACAACATTACGACAGTACATACTTTGATAATATTGGTAACAATTATGCTATATTCTATATGGATTTTGAAACCAGTAATGATGGTGGTTTTGTATGTATGCTTGCAGTTAAAAATTATACAAATAATTCTAATGAATTATATATTGTCAAACTAGACGAGTGGGGACAAAAAGAATGGATGGAGCCTGTATATAGTGTAAATTTAGATAGTTTACATTTTATTACAAATATGAATATTATCCAAAATGACAACAATCACTATCTATTAACTGCTTTTCAATATGCTCATAGTTGTCAACAAGCCAATAGTTGTGATACCACAAATCTCATCAATATAGATTTGACTATTGATTCCAATACTGTCTCAATAAATTGGCAAAATAGTATTGATGTTGCTTACTCCAATCATCCTACATCTTTTAAATTTGAAACCAATGTTTCTCCTGCTGGTGATTACTTTATCAACTATGTAGACCATAGCGAGTTAAATATAATAAGGTTAGATATTAATGGGGATATTGTTTGGCATCAAAACCATATAGCAACTAATTTTTTTAATGATTCAATACCCTCAGAAAATGGACTAGTAGATACCTTATCTCAAAGTTCTTCTATTTTTGATACCATTCCAAATTCTGCTCTATATATTAGCAACCCTTCTAAGGCTTGTTTTTTAAGTACTGGCGAAATACTCTGTTTAGTCAATACACACATTACAGATAATATACTTATGATTCCCACTCGTCCTATAATGTATAAACTAAATTATGAAACAGGCAATCTTATTTGGGAAAAAATGATTAATGGAGACCTTACAACAAGTACTAGTGGAATGATTGTCCATTCTAATGATAATATAACCCTAGCTGGTGTTTTTGATTTTAGCAATGACCCTCTTCATGGCAAGCTTACCATTACCCAAATAGACTCGGCAGGAAGCACCATAGAACAAAAGTTGGTTCCAATCACAGAAGAAGGGCAAAGTGTTTTAAATATAATAGGCGCAACTATCTATTCTCTTGACATAATGGCTCTATCTGATGGCGCAATTGTTATAAGCAATTTTTTTCATGGAACAAATTTTCCTATTCCTCCCACTACTACGAACCCTATGGTCATCCCCTACCTGCTCAAGCTCGACCCACAAGGGAATTTATTTACCAGTCAAATCTCTGGGCAAATTTTCCTAGATGATGATACAGATTGTATGTTTGGCAATTCAGAAACAACACTTTCAGGATACATAGTAGAACTCTACCCTGGTCCACTCTATGCTGTTACAGATGAAGAAGGTCGTTATTGTTTTAATGTTAATGCAGGAGAATACAGTGTTTTTCCCAATGTATTCAACCACCCCTACCTTTACAATACTTGTACAGATAGTTTGCCAATGCTTGTACTGGGAGATTATGATACTATTTCTTATATGGATTTTCCTATGGAGGCATTCATTGATTGCCCATTGTTGACGG
>JAHDIA010000052.1 GCA_020631035.1 Chitinophagales bacterium
CTGGTTTAGGGGCAGGAGCGGGGGCGTCAATTGGGTCGAAAGCTCCTTGTAAAATAAGTTTGGCAGCTACATCGCCTCTAAAGGGAATGTAGCCCTGGTCAATGGTTGAATCAAACTCTCCTGGGTCCAAATCAATGATATTGGTAAAGCCCGTAAATTGATTGCCATCACTGTCATTGGGTGTTCCTGTTGAAGCTCCACTGCCCTGAGGAGATGAAGTAAATCCGAGTACATCACCAAATTGAACAATGTAATCAATGTTGGGATCAAGATTGGTAAAAGAGTAAAATCCATTGTCATCGCTGGTCGTACTGTCAATAGGAGTATTGGTATTGCTAGCATCGTATAAGTAAATGTTTACCCCAGATACAGGCGTTTCAGTGGCATCTTGTAGACCATTGGAGTTGGCATCTAAGAAAGTATAATCACCCAATCCAGCCAAAGGTTCTGGGGCAGGTACATAGCCCGCATCAATTGTTAGATTGTCTTGATCTGTTAAAGTGACTATTTGACTCATAGCATTGCCACTACCGTCATTCATAGCGATGGCGTCACTGTCATTCTCGTCACTATTTCCTTGATTGGCTAATGTCAATATAAAATTGGTGCCACCAACATTGACCTCAGTAGGAAATTTAACTTTGTACTCTCCAGGTGCCAAATCTTCAAATAGATAAAAACCATTGGCATCGGTTATTTGTGAAGCCAACATATTGCCATTGGCATCCAACAACATAACCGTAACTTCTGTAAGTCCAGGCTCTAAGAAGTCTTGTAGGCCGTCTCCATCTATGTCTATCCAAACATAATTGCCCAAGTTTAAATTGGTGGGAAACTCACAAGGACCATCACAATTTGCATTGGGATTGTAGTTTGAAGCGCTAGGGTCGGTACAACCCACAATGCTAGGTGTAATGACTTCACAAGAACAAGTTGCTGGATTCCATTCTGTTATATCTCCTTGGGTACAATCTGTGTTGCAATTCATATCGTAGGCTTGGCAAGAACCGTTGTCTATAGTGGCTGTAGGATTGTAATTTGGCGCACAGGGGTCGGTACAACCATTGCAATTTTCTTCAGCTACAGTTGTAGAGGCAGTAGCTGTACAGCCATTGCCACTAGTGACTGTCAGGGTGTATGTTCCTGCAACAGTTGCCAATGGATTTTGTTGATTGGAGTTAAAACTATTTGGTCCCGTCCAAGTATAAGTGCCGCCACCCGTTGCCAATAATTGGATACCACTACCATCGCAAGGCAAAGGCCCGTTGTTTGAAGCATTTGCGTTGGGAGTATCGTTATTAGATTGAACAGTGGTGGAGACTGAATCAGAGCAACCATTGTTGTTGATGATCGTTACGGTATAGGTTCCAGGATTAGAAACTGTAGGGTTTTGTTGGTTGGAACTATAGCCATTTGGTCCCGTCCAATGATAAGTCCCCCCGCCTGAGGCAGATAATTGAACAGTATTGTTGTCACAGGTCAAAGGTCCGTTGTTGGATGCATTGGCATTGGGTTCGTCGGTATTGGCTTGTACGGTAGTGGAGGCAGAGTCAGAACAATCACCATTTGTAACCGTTACAGTATAGGTTCCAGGATTAGAAACCGTAGGGTTTTGTTGATCTGAGCTAAAGCCATTGGGTCCTGTCCAATGATAAGAGCCACCGCCTGAAGCCGATAATTGTACTGTATTATTGATACAAGTCAAGGGACCATTGTTGCTCGCCCCTGCATTGGCTGAATTGACATTGATATATACATCATCTCCTCCAGTACATCCTTTGGCATCTGTCACAGTTAACCATAGACTGGTAGTGGTATTGGGGTCAACAGTAATGCTTGGGCTATTGGGAAAATCAGGTCCCCAATCGTAGTGATAGGGAGCTTCGCCCCCACTAACTGAGGCCGTAATTTGTTGTGGACCATCTGACCCACATAGTTCTAGATTGGGTCCCAATTCAACAACAGGAGACTCTACAAAAATGGTGACATCAGCACCAGCGGTACACCCATTGGCATCGGTCACTGTCACCCAGAACGTTCCTGTCTCTCCTTGTCCAACCGTAATGTTGGGAGTATTTCCAAAACCAGGCCCCCAATCGTAATGGTAGGGAGGCGTACCGCCAGTGACATTGGCTGTAATGTGTTGAGGGCCGTCGTATTGGCAGTAAAATTGGTCTGGGCCTAAATCTACCGTTGGTTTTTCTACAAAAATGGTTACATCGGCACCAGCTGTGCAACCGTTGGCATCGGTCACTGTCACCCAAAAAGTTCCCGTTTCTAATTGTCCAACTGTAATGCTTGGAGTGTTGGCGAAACCAGGTCCCCAATCGTAATGGTAGGGAGGCGTACCGCCAGTAACATTGGCTGTAATGTGTTGGGGGCCATCGTATTGGCAGTAAAATTGGTCTGGACCTAAATCTACTATTGGTTTTTCTACAAAGATGGTGACGTCATCTCCAGCCGTACACCCATTGGCATCTGTTACTGTTAGCCAGAAAGTTCCAGTTTCACCTTGTCCAACTGTAATGTTTGGAGTATTTCCAAAACTTGGTCCCCAATCGTAATGGTAGGGAGGCGTACCACCAACAACAGAGGCACTGATGTGTTGTGCCCCATCATATTGACAATAAAATTGGTCTTGACCAGCATCTACAGATAAGGTATTGCAACTAATGGTGCCATTGCAAGAGCAAGGTAACTCAATAACTGCCCAAGCGATAGAACCCTCTGTTGCGTCATTCCACTTACCATTAGACAGAGCGACTGCATAGTGTTCTGCGTTTCCGACATTATTGGGTTCCCCAGCATTCCAATTGGAATAATTCAGAGAATGGTATCCATGAAGTGTACGCCAATCTCCTTCTACTTCAACATCTGATATACCAAGCCAATAACTGCCGTTTGCCACAGATGTCAAAAAGTCTTGTTCTGCTTGAGAATTGATGACGGGTAGATGTCCGCCTAAATTTTGCGCCAGTGCATAGGCGGTCCAAAAGTCTACATCTTGTCCTCCAGATTTATAATAAGCATGACCATTGAACTCACCTATAAACATAAAACTTCCTAACTGATTGGCATTGGCACAAGCGGGATAACAGCTCAATGGACTATTGGTGGCATTATTGGCCAATAATCCATTTATATTGAGACCACTCAAGATTAAGAAAAAGGCAAGAGTCCATATGGGAATTTTCTTTTTGTTTAATTTGAAGGTGATTTGTTTGTTCATAACTAGTGTTTTATTTGTTTTTTTTAATATTTCGTATTTGTTTGGTATAGGTAGAAAAATGGGAACTGTTGTTAACCATTCTTGTCGGGTGATTCAATATTTCGGTTTAGAGCATTCGGTCATATTTTACAGAACAGGGTTTGATTAAAAACTATTGGTTCAAGATTGGTTGTTGTTGGGCAAAGCTCTCCCATTAACCTCTGTATGAGATTTCAAAAAAGACAATATTTGAAGAGGAGAATCTTGAATACTAAAAAAGCAAATAGGCTTTTTCAGTATTTATAGGATGTGATAGTAGTGGGTGGTGGTGGATAGGGAATAGAAAGGCTTATATACAACTCAAAAATGGTGCTAAGTAATGTTGAAAAATCATTAGCAAATCATTAAAAGGTGCCTATATCGTGAACGACTACACATTCCTCTGATTGATTTGCATTCATAATCATTTGAGTTTCATAGTAATTGGAGTAACCATCACTGTTTAACATGGACATGGTACGATCATCGACTCTTGTAATGAATTGTCCATTGTAAATGGTCCATCCATATTTAGCCAATTGTTGGCTACAATGAGCAGATAGTTGAATAGAGTGTCCGCCACTACAATGCTTGGTTTGGGATTGAAATTGTTGAAATTTCAAAAGAGTAGATTGTTTCATAATTAGTTGTTTAAATTAGTTGTTAAAGTTGCTTGTTGTTGTTGTCTTGCTTTATTACTGATGTAAATTTAATGTCTTAGATGGAGAAAATGAATACATTTTCTAATGTGAAATATTTTTCCAACTTCATTTTTTTGAAAAATAACCTAGTATATTTATTTGTAAATAGTTGGAAATGAGTTTTTTGAAAAATCATGTAGAATAGGGGGGCTATAATCCTAATAGAAAAACAAAGGCTTGTAAGCATAGAGTTTATTGAAAAGATTAATGTTGTTGGATTATCCCAAAGATGGGTAATGGATGGTTTACATTGAGTTGGCTAAGTGTTAGATTTATAGTGTTTTTATCATTGCCAGATTTTATTGATTGGATTGGCTGTACCAAAGTTGGAGTTTCATTTCTTCAATAAAATTTTTTTCATAACGGTTGTTCAGCCATTCTTCTTCTAGTTCTTCAAATAGCTGAGATTTTTTTGAGTTGAGATCCCCAATGGAATTTTTAGAAACCCATTTAAAAAATTTTAGCATCAATTTTTCGCTGTTAAACAAACGATCTTTTTTGTTGAGAAAACGATAAGTAGATAAGATAAGGGAGGACAAGAATTGATACTCTCCTTTTTCAAAATAGATCATTACATTTAAAATGCGGGCATTGCAAATACAAGGCGTTTTGGGGTTGTTTTTTTCTTCTGTCAAAGTAATGTCTACCCATTTCAAAGCTTCATCATATTGTTCCTTAAAAAACAAAGCTTGTGCTATTATAAAACTGACTGTATTTTTCCAATCCAAATCTAGGTATGCTTCATACTTTTTCCAGAATATAGAAATCTCTTTTTCTCTCTCGACAATTTTATCAAATTCGTCTTGTCCAACCCAATAATTGAAGTAAAAATTGTAGTGTAATTTTTGAGTCATGACATCAAAACGCAAACCCAATTTTCCTTTAAGTTTGGTTTGGAACTTGTTAAAAATCTCGGTATACTCTTCGAATTCTTCCGCCCTGTTTCTTTTGGCTAAGGCCAATAAAAGATTGCTTAAATTGCTAATCAGTGCTTTGTATTCGGGTAAAGAAGGAGATTCTATACTTAAAAACTCATTGACTGCTTGTAAAGCATTTTCCCTCATTTGATCGTAGTCCAACAATATGACATTGCAGAGTGCCAGACATTCATAATAAAATCCCTTGGCCAATGGAACCAAAGCATTGTCGGCATTTTGTAAGAGAGGGTGCTCTAAATATTTTTGTACTTCTTTTTCTTGTTCATAGGAACGGATGGGATGAATGTCTCTGTAAAGATTTCTTATTTCCCTACTCAAAATTTGATAAGTGATGAGATTGTCCAATTCTTTGGCGGCTTTTGCCTTCTGTTTTTCAATTTCTGTAAGCTTATTGGGTAATTCCTTATTGGGCAAATGCAAACTCCAAAGAATGTCTCCAGAATTGTACAACTCAATTAAAAAGGTGTTTAAGCTGTGTGCTTTTAGGATGGGTTCTGTCTTTTCGTACACCTTGATGGCTTCCTTAACCAATCCCCGATTTCGAAGGATGGAAATATTTTTAAAAGCATCCAAAATTTGGAAGCTGGAAGAATCGTCGGTTAGATAGGTTCTGAGACTTTTAAGGATGGCTTGAAATAAATAGCGTTTGGCAACAGGAAAGTTCTTGATTTCTAGCTCTTTCTTTAGGGCTGCTTCGTCATAGTTGTTTTTTTCGGTAATGGCATCAAACAAACGTAGGTAATCTGCATCTTCCTTAGAAAAAGCTGAGGAGTAAATTTTGAAATATCTTTTTTCATTCTTACTCATTGATTTTATCAAGACAAATAACTTATCCATTAGATATTTCCAATATTCTATTCATATTAAGTATTTTACGAGTATAAGTGTGGATTGGGTTTATTCTAAAAATATTTTTGTCCTAGCAAATTTAGTGCTTAGAAGCTAAAAAGTGTGATGTTGTTACTTATTACTACCCAAGACGAACTAGTTTGGGATTGTATGAGCTGAGAGTGCAATTTGTTGTTATTCAGTAATTTATATGGATTCAAATGGGCTTGGAGATGTATATTGACAGTGAAACTGTATCATTGATGGTGTAGGTTCAGGGAATGATACCTTGCCCAATACGCCTGATGGCAACGGTACCCACTGTCGAGACAGCCCAATGAGACAAGGAGGAGAGACGGCTGACGGCAGGAAGACTAGCTCCGACTATGGCGAATGGGCTGGTGAGGCAGTGCGTACAAGTGTACAGCAGGGAGCCAAGTTCGCTAGTGGGCGTGAGCATTCCGTACTAAATAATTATGGATTATAAAATGGGCAGTCAACTAACTCATAATTCCACAATTTATAACTCACAATTTGTATAAAACTGCTGTCCCAATTCTTCCAAATAAGCAGCTCCATTAGTCATCGCATCCTCTGTGTTTTGGGCGATGGAATCAATGGCGTAAATGTGTTGGGTGTTTAATGCTTTTAAGTCTTGAGCAGATAATTCATTTTTTCCGACAAATAGAGCCAAGGGTTTTTGGTGTTTTTGACACAATTGGGCAATGCCACTGATGACCTTTCCTCGAAGAGATTGTTTGTCTAGTTTGCCTTCGCCACTGATGACCCAGTCTGCCGCTTGAATTTGTTGTTCTAAATTGGTGAGTTGGGCGATGGTATCAAAACCTTTGAGCATTTTTGCTTTGCAAAGAGCGACCAAGCCTGCGCCAATGCCACCAGCGGCTCCACTACCAGCAAGTGTGCCTACTTCAATGCCTGTATGTTGTTTTAACACTTGGGCAACATTTTGCAAGCCTTTGTCCAAATATTCGACTTGTTGGGGAGTTGCTCCTTTTTGTGGAGCGTAAGTATAAGCAGCTCCATTTGTACCATATAAGGGATTGTTGACATCACAAATTAAAGTGATCTTTGTTTGTTCGAAATCAAAAGGACAATGGTTTTGAATGGATTTAATTTTGATTAAATTTTCTCCTATAGGAGGCAATTCGTTTTGCTGTGCATCTAAAAAGTAAAAACCCAAAGCTTCACAAATTCCCAAACCCGCATCATTGGTCGCACTTCCTCCCAAAAATAAATAAATTTCTTGATAGCCTTTGGAAAGAGCATCTAGCAGTATTTTGCCAGTGCCAAGCGTGGAGGTCAGCATTGGATTGCGTTCTGTTTGATTTAATAAGACAATGCCACTCGCACTTGCCAGTTCGATAAAGGCAGTATTGCTTGAAGTGTAGTAAAAGGTGTCAATGGTTCTAGCAAGTGGGTCCGTTGTTTGTACCAATTGTTTTTGTAAAGGCAAATAATTGGAAATGATTTCTAGGGAGCCATCCCCACCATCTGCCATTGGATGAAAAATGATGTCTAATTGTTTGGTATTGCTGCTTAATCCTTTTTTCAATGCCTCACAAACTTCGAGGGCAGATAAAGAATCTTTAAATTTATCGGGTGCGATTAAAATTTTCATATAAGATCTAGAAAAGGTTTGGTACATTGACACTAAGCAAAACAATGGCGACAAAAAATACCAATAAAATGATGGCTTTGCCCCAATCAATGTCCCAGGATTTTTCTAGTATTTGTTCTTCCGTCAAAGTTTGCTCTTGGCGAATAATAAAACTAGCAATCAAGCCCACAAGCAAAGTGACAATGGCTCCAACAGCATTCCACCAAAACCAAAAAACAGCAGGGACAAACAACCACAAATAGACATTGACGGCTACGCCTGACAACAAACCAATATTGGCTCCCATCGCATTGACTCTTTTGAACGCAATCGCAGCAATGAATGTTGCCAAGATGGGACCGTAAAAGACTGAACCAACTTTGTTGATTGCCTCAATGACCGTTTTGGCAATGTCTCCTGTAAAGAATGCCAAGACGATACAAACGACTCCCCAAAACAAAGCGGCATACTTGGAGTAAGCCATATATTTTTCATTGGGCAAATCTTTTTTCCGATTGAAAAAATCTTCGACTGTGGCAGCACTCAAAGAATTGATGGCAGAACTCAAAGACGACATAGCGGCGGAAAAAATGGCGACCATTAAAATACCGATGATGCCGTGGGGGAGGTAATCTCTGATAAAAATGGGAATCATTAAATCGGGTTTGTCGGTCGGGACTGATTGCATAAATTCTGTTTGGGTAAGGGCAAGTGTTCCAATAACCAATCCCATTACACAGTAAACAAATGTAATCGGAAAACGCAACAAACCATTAAAGAGCAAGGTCTTTTTTACTGTTCCCATATCTTGGGCAGAAAACAATCTTTGCACTTGGCTTTGGTCGGTTCCATAATAAGAGGCGTAGAGGAAAAAACCACCAATCAACATTGGGAAAAAGCCAAACTCATCTCCCTTTTGTAAACCCATTGATTTAAAATTAACCGCTGTCAATCTACTACGATCAATATTGGCAATGAATTCGTCCCAGCCGCCTATATAATGAATCCCTGCAAAGAGGCAAATAACAATCCCCATCAATAAGATAATCATTTGAATCATATCGCCATAGACCACTGCTTTCATTCCGCCTTGATAGGAATAAATTAAAGTCACCACTCCAATGATGAGTATGGTTTGCCACATTGGAAAATCCATCACACTGGTCAAGATGAGGGCAACAGTATAAATCATCACACTGGTTCCAAAGGCACGACTCACTTGAAAGACGGCACTGACCAAGACACGGGTGGAACTACTAAATCTTTTTTCTAGGTAGGCATAGACACTGACAATGCCAGCTTTGTACATAGGTGGAATGAGAAAAACCATCAAAAACAACATTGCCAAAGGAACAGCAAATTCATAGGTCAGCCACATCATTCCACCGCCTTGTTTTAAGCCCACAAAAGCAGGGGCAGAAATAAAACTAATGGCAGACAATTGCGTCGCAATGGTACTCAAAGACAAAGGAAACCACCCAAAACTTTTGCCCCCCAAAAAATAATCTTTGCTGTCCTTATTGTCTTTAAACAATCTTCCCAAAAATAGGAAGCCGATGATATAGCTAATGATGACAATGTAATCTATATAAGTAGATCGAGCGTACAAGCAGCCGTCCAAGAAAAACTGCCTCCGCCATAGCCTTTGGTCAGATTTTGTGCCACTGATTTTTGTGATTCAAAATATTCATAAAAGCCCATTTGAGAAACCAATTCAATTAAATCTGATTTGACAATTTGTGCGGTATTTTTAAAACCATAATTGTTCAAACCGTGGTAAATCATCCAATTCATTTGTGACCAAATGGGACCACGCCAATATCTTTTGGAATCGAATAAGGGATGATCTATGTCGAAACTGGGGCAAATGTAAAATCCTCTTTGATGCAAGGTCCACAAATAGTCATTTAGTATTTTGGCTTGTGTTGAATCGGGAATTTCGGCAAACAAAGCAACAAAGGCTCCTATTTCTTTAAAAGGCACAGCTTGCTTGCTTCTTAAATCAAAAACCGTAAATGTTTGCAAAGTTTCATTCCATAATTTTTCCTTGAAACATTTCGTAGATTGTTGCTGCCATTCTTGCAATTCTCCCACATCTAATCCCAGACTTTGTCCAATATTGATTAAGCTTTGGTTGGATTTAATCAATACTGCATTCATCAAAGTGTCTTGTATCAAAAATGGACTTTCTTCAAAAATACCAGCTTCGTCATATTTATATTTTTTGCCCAATTCCAAGAGGTACACATAGCGGTCGTATTGATAGCTTGTTGGACGTTCTTCGGTAGGCGCAATTTTGATGTCCCTTCGTTCGTAATTGGGCAATTGGTTTTTGTCAATCACAATACGGTCAAGGGACTCGTCCCAAATAGGCGAATTGTCCCTACCAGATTCCCAAGGATGAAAAATGAACATCAAGCCTTCTCTTTCGGGATCTCGATAGGTATACAAAAAACGATGACTGTTGACAATTTTTGGGAAAATACTTTTGGCAAAAGTGATTAAATTTTCGTTATTAGGAAACTTTTGCAATAAATTTTCCAACACAAAACCGTGTACTGCTGGTTGGGTAATACCCGAAGTTTTGGGTTTTTGTGGTGCGCCCGAATTAACATTGGCATTCCAAAAATCGTAGTTGGGGAAATAGGTTGTTTCCTTTTCACTATGAAAAATAATGTGTGGCAACATTCCATTTTTCCACTGACCCGAAAAGAGGGAGTCCAATTCTCGCATAGCATAGTCTAAATTGAAATAACTATGCCCGATACTGGTAAATCCCGAATCCCAATTCCATTGAAAAGGATACAGTTTTTGAGTCGGAATGGTAAAACCGTCTTTCCAATTCAGTTCCAAAATATGCCTTGCTTTGTTTATTAAGTTATCCACCTATTTGAGTTAAATAAAGTAAAGTGAAAAATTGGGGTAGAAAGATTTAAGCTTCCCGCCCCCATTTGTATTAACAAAAAGTCGAACAAAAATTAACTATACTATAAAATTTAATACTCTGTAAATTAAATTTAATAATTTTTTGGAGCAAATGTTTTGAACTTCGTCGCTACTTGTGTCCCTGCTATCCGCTTTTACTCCTTCCAGGGCAACCGCAATCCCGATAGTCAAGGAATATCTATCTCATTACCTAAGTAATCGAAAGGACAATCGGGACTACAGGGGTAACCGCTACTATCAGGGCTATGTGAGAAAGTTCAGTTGCCTTCGCAGAATACATTTCTTACTCCTTGAATATATCAATCAAAGAAGTAGGAAAACCGCCCCCTTGAAGTAATCAGGGGACGATCTAGATTCCTGAAAAATAGTTTTATTAAAAATCAAAAGTAGCTCTCAAGAAAATTCTACGTGGCAAAATAGGTCTACCCACAAAAAACTCACTCACACCTGTTTGTGCATCTCCTTGTCTTGGGGAACCTTCTGTTACACCATCTGCATCCAATAAATTGAAGACAGCCACACCCAATCTCAAGGACTCAAAGTTGCCCAATCCAAAAGTATAACCAGCATCCAAACGCATAATATTGAAGCCATCTAGTTCGACAGTATTGGCATCGTTGGCAAATTTGCTCCCAAGGAAATTGCTGGAAATATTGACATCAAAACCTGCATTGTCATAACTCAAGCCAGCCATTCCCATAATATTGGGTTGACGGCGGAGTTTGTTGCCTTCTTGCTCTTCATTGCCTTCAACTTTGGTAAATTCGTGATTTTGGAAAGTAAAATTACCATATAAATTTAGGCCTCTTGTAATGGTGTAATTGGCACTTGCCTCCAAACCAATGGTTTGCGTACTTTGTACTTTAACCTCTTCAATTACATTGCCAGGATTGTTGGGATCATTGATAAAATCTACATTTCTACGATCGCTCAATCCAACATAAAAAACGGCCGCTGTTGCTGCCAAATTTCTTTGCCCGAACTTGACACCCAATTCTCCTTGTAGTACTGATTCTGGCTCATAACTTTGTGGATTGCCAGGGCTAGAGAAGGCCACAGAACGCAATTGAGGAAAGAAAAAACCTCTAGAGAAATTTGCATACAAATTGGTAGAACTACTCAATTTATACAAACCAGCCAAAGCAACGGCAACATCAGAAGTAGAAACAGTACCCTTTTGGAAGGTATTGCTACCAACACCCGTTTCTCGACTAATGATGCCCGTTACTTTCTCCCAGCGAAGACCAATATCTAAATTAAATTTTTCTCCTTTGATTTCATCACCAGCAAAAAACGCAACTTTACTACTTTCGTGGTATCTGTTGGATGTTTGACTACCAGCAATAAAACCACCTGGAGAATAATTGATGGTATCGCCCACAGCATCAATGTAAGTAATATTGACCATTCTAGGAGCATTGCGGAAATCTCCTACATAGCTAGAAATCCAGTTGTTGTCATCGGCTTTGGTATTGGACAAGAAGGTTCCCACACTGATGTTGTGCATACCAATGGTTTTGGTGATATAGGATTCACCCACTAGTTCTTCCATCGGACGCTGTCTGTCCAATATTCTATTTTGGAAAAGCAAATCACCAGAAGCAAGTGCAGTACCATCATCTACATAAGTAAAAGTAGCATTGGCAGGTAGTTCACGATCCGTTAAATAAGATGCTTGTGTTTCTGGAACATTGTGGGTGCCATCACCATCTAAAAATAGATTGAACCAGTGGTCGTAATTGGCGGCCTTTGCTTTGGTATAAAAACGCCAATCATTGCCAAAGGCATGTTTTAAATCGAACATCACGTATCCACCTTGAGTTGTCACGCCATTTCCAATGGGCGATTTAAATCTACCAAAAGGGGTATCAAAAGAAAAATCTTTGGCTTGACTGGTTAACATTGTATAGACTGTTTCGCCATCATTGCCAACAGGTCTTTCTCTTTGGCCATTGTCATTGGCTAGAGGATAAGGCAAGTAGAACTGTACATTGTCGTCAATGTATTGAGCCGAAACTGTAAAGGAACTATTGCCATTGTTGAAGAGCTTTTTGACATTTCCTCTCAATTGATAACCTCTGGTGGGTAAGCCTGTTTTAAGTGGTCCTTCATCGTAGCGATAAAATCCAGAAACGGCATAAAAAAGATTCTCGGCCAATGGTCCAGAAGTAAGGAAGTCAGCTTTGGCACGTCCCCCTTCTGCCCATTCAAATTGTACTTTGTTGTCTTGTTGGGTAGAACCTGTGACACTTGTATAGTTGACAATACCTGCCACACTACCTGCACCAAATAGGGTAGAAGAGCCACCCCTTACAAATTCGAGTTTGTTGATGCCCAAATCGTTGCGGAAGTAAACATCGTGTGCAGAAGAATTCAAGCCAAAGGTACTCAATACAGGAAGTCCATCGACTTGTAAAGGAGTAAATTGATACTGACCACCCGAAGGCATTCCTCTGACAAATACATTGGTCGCCACCTCACCACCACCACCTTCGGCAGTAATACCAGGAATGGTTCTCAAAATATCGGCTTGTGAGTTGCTGCTCAATTGTTGCAATCTTTTGGAGTTGAGCAAGGTCATAGACATAGGCGACTCTTTTTGAGTTCTGCCACTAAATGTACCAGTGACAACCACTTCATCTAAGGCGAGATTGTCTTCGTTGAGGGTGACATCTTGTGTATAGGTGTTGCCTGCTTCAACAGCCATTTCCATTTCATAAGTTGTGTAACCAATGTAAGAATATACAATGGTTTGATTGCCTGTAGGGACTTCGAGACGATAACTCCCGTCAACGCCAGAAATGGTGCCAATGGTTTTGCCTTTTACAGCAATAGTCGCTCCAATGAGTGGCTCGCCATTGTTATCGACTACGGTCCCTGTAAGATTGGTTTGTGCTAGCAATGTTCCTGTAGAAAAGAACAAAAGTAGCATAAATAATAAGTTTTCAAAGGATAGGTTTGTGTGTTTCATAAATGCATTTTTAGAGTTACATTAGCATTGATTGTACATTTGGTATTTAGGGAATGTTTGGCTAGGAAATTCAAAGGGCAAACATACTCCTATGATGGTAAATGAAGTTGGGTGAATGCTAGGTGAATATTGACCAATAGTGTTAAATCAAAAGTAATTGAATATGTAATTGTTTTCCTGAATGAAACTATCCATCAATGACACAATTCTATAATATTTAATTCTTTTTCTGGATTTAATTTATTATTATTGTGTTAGGCACAATTTACATGACCCTAAAAAGTCAAGTCTATGAAACCTGAATATGAAAAAATAATAGACCCGCCAGAACGCTCTTTTATGGTGAAAATTGTGAATCGTAAAAGTCGCCCTTTGCTGAGCCAAGCCTGGCATTTTCATCCTGAAATTGAAATTTGTTACACCCTTAAAAGCAATGGCAGAAGGTTTGTAGGAAATCAGATTTCAGAATACGAAGAAAAGGACTTGGTGATGTTTGGTTCCAATTTGCCACACGGTTTTACAACTGATGTTTACAGCAGTCAAGTGGTGATACAGATGAACCAAGATTTTTTGGGCAAGTCGTTCATCAATAAACCCGAACTGCGTTCCATCAAAAATTTATTTTTACAAGCCAAGCGAGGATTGGAGTTTCGGGCAGACACCAAAAAGAAAGCGTCTAAGCTCATTAAAAAGTTGGTGAAGAAAGAGGGAATGCCCCAATTGATTTATCTTTTGGAATTGCTACAATTGATGGCAGAAGCAGAAGATGCTGTAGAAATTTGTCCTAAAGAATATGTGTTGGATGCCAATCTAGCACAACTCGGAAGAATAAAAATTGTGTACGATCATATTTTAAGTAATTTTAAAAAAGATGTCAGGATTAAAGAAATCGCCAACAAATTAAATTTATCCGAAGCGGCTTTTTATAAATTTATTAAAAAACACACCAACAAAACCTACACGCAAATCATCAATGAGTTTCGCATCAATTATGCGAGTAAATTGCTCATCACAACTGACCAACCCATAGTACAAATTTGTTTTGAAAGTGGTTATAACAATTTGTCTTACTTTAATCGTAAATTTAAAGAAATTATGCATCAAACACCGCAGGGATTTAGGGAGCATTATTTGAATAGAGAAATGTCTTGAGTTTTTGTGATTTAAGTTGCGACCTTGAACCGATGAGGCGGCTGTAGAGGCTTAGGTATTTATACTTGTTTTTAAAATTGGGTAATTATACGCTTAAATAGCCTCGGGAATGGGCTTACTTTTGTCTTGTAATCAAAAAAGGAATATTTGATTGAGTAGCTACTATGTCCTATTTGTTTACAAAGGCGGAATCTGAAAAGCCTATATTAAATAGAGTAGGAAGAGTGACAAAATAATAAAATAATATGATTGAATATACAAGAAGTACAGGAGGGGTTTATAGAGTTAATGACAATGGATACATTACTAATCTGGGGGATAATGAAAAAAAGCTTTTTACAGATAACTTAAAAATTAGTACGGAATTGTTTCCTGATAGAGATAGAAATAATAATCCCAAATGGATTGAAAATGTTTTGGGAAGAATAGAAGATAAAATAGGCAATGGAGTATCTCTATCAGAACATTTTATGGAAAATGATTTGGCAGGCATATTAGATGCAAATAGATCGAATCTTCAAAAATTGAGTTTAATTAATTTGAGTGATTGTGTATTGTTGGTTACCAAGACATCTGTTTATTTAGCTGATTATGAGCAATCTGGAAAACCAGTAAATTTGATGAAAGAAGTAAATAGGGTATTAGAAAACAATGGTAGAAATATAATAGTGTATGCTGAGATGGATCATAGTACTGGAGTCGAACCAATAAGAGAAGAAGAGGAATACTCTGATAGCGAATAAAATACACTTTACATTGACATAACTAAACTTAATACACTGTAAAATAAATTTCTTAACATTTTGACCATGCCTTTTCGTACTA
>JAHDIA010000053.1 GCA_020631035.1 Chitinophagales bacterium
CTCTACATTCTAAACTCTACATTCTACATTTTTATGGGGCAACGTCACTGTTTCATGGCTGCGTTGTGGTCAGGTTAGCCAACGCATGTTTGGGGCTGCGTACAAGGGGGCTTCCTTCCGCTCATCCTGCGCTTTTTAAACCTTTGCCTTTGTATCCAATGTCATTCCCTGATGTCCCATTGAGCTGATATTCCAGACTCGCAAACAACAAATTTACAAGTATTTCTACATTTCACCCTACCATCAATTATTAGGCGTTATACTTACACTAATAGGAATGCATTGCACTGGTGGACAACAGCTTATCTCTGTTACAATGATGGGACAACACAACTCGCCCATACAATCACCTGTTGGAGGCGCACCATCGGCAATGTAGGTATAGGTTCCTGGCTCGGTAATCGTATATACTTGCATAGTGGCACCAACTATGAGTACTCCATCTTTGTACCACTGGTAGTTCATCAGACTTCCATCGGCTGTAGCAATGACTTCGTAAGGAGAATTTTCGCAAACTTCGATGGGAACAGAAATACATACTTCATCGGTATTGTTGGTAAGCCTTTCTTCTACTTCATTGATGCTCACTGTCGCTGAATTTGTAATGATTCCTTCGGTCATAAAGATCGCCAATATATAAAACAAGCCAATTACATTTATTTTATTATCTCTTTGATGGATTCCAGATTACCTTAAAATATCTGGAATAACATAAGCAACCAATGCAATATGAGCATTACGAATTCGCATTGATGTTTTGTTCTATTTTCTTGCGGTTTTGGGGGCTGGTAAAAACGACGAGGGTGGCGTTGGGATGTAATTCATAATCGGGGCTAGGATTGAATACCCATTCTTTGTCTTCTCTGACAGCTAGGACAACCCCATCGTTTTCGGCGATGAAGTGTGCGATGGTTTTGCCTTGGCAATTGGCTTGGAGTTGTATCTCTTGAATGTCTAGGTCTTTCTCGTCACGGGAGAGCATATTGTCAAAAAAGTTGGTGACTGAAGGGCGGGTCATCTCAAATGCCATGCGTTGCGCTCCCAATTTAGAGGGAGAAATCACTCTATTGGCTCCAACTGCCAATATCTTTTTTTCGTGGGTTGTAAAACGGGCAACCGCTACAATTTTGATCTTTGGGTTAAGTTGTCGGGCTGTTAAGGTAATCATCAAGTTGATGTTGTCGTCTTGTGTAGTAATGAATATGCCTTTGGCGTTTCTAACTCCTAATTTCTCCAAAAAATCATCTTCGGTACAATCACCTGACAAACCTCTGTATTTAGGAAATTCCTCAAGGACTTTTTTGAGTTTTTCTTCCTCTAAGTCAGCCAATACCAATTGGTGTCCACTTTCTGAAAGATTGCTAATGATTTCGTGTCCCAATCTGCCTACTCCGCATACAATGTAATGATTTTCCATCCTTTTGATGATTTTAGATGTTCTAGATTTTTTAAAAGTATCGTTTAGTTCGCCTTCCACAATCGCTGCTGCCACACTTGACAAAAAATAAGTCAATACGCCAATGCCAGAAAAAGCGATGAACATGGTAAAAATACGTCCTGCTGTATGGTTTTCCAGATTTACCATTTCGCCATAGCCAATGGTTGATACGGTAATGACGGTCATATAGAGTGCATCAAACCAAGTGGTTTGGTCTACCAATAGTTTGTAACCAATGGTTCCTATCAATACTACCACCAAAAATACAGCACCTGCTATAAATATTTGTCTAAAGTTTTCTCGCAATGTGATTTAAAATTCAAGATTTAAAATTGAAGATTCCTTAGTAGGTTTCAGTTTGCAACTGAAACTTAAAGTAGCGCAAGTTTGTAACTTGCAGATAGTCACAAGTCGCAGACTTTCCCTACTTCAACTTCAAGTGACGCTATCGCTTAACACTTAAAGTTACGTTTGAAGCGGATTCAAAATTAGGGATAAAAATTTAAAAAGTGTAGGATGAAGCGGGTGGATGCAATTGAAGACGCAGCCAAAAGCATGCGCCCGATAACCAGCACACCCGCAGCCATGACCCAATGGCGTTGCAAAATAATTCAAAAAATCACTAAATTGCGAGCAAAACAAAGTCTATGTACGGGATTACATTTAGAGATTTGAAGAAGGTGGCTTATGAACAGATAGCTGACCCGAAAATTTTGGCTCCAACAGATGCGATTGTCAAGGTACATTTGACGGCTGTGTGTGGTTCAGATTTGCATGTGTTTCATGGTCGGGAATGTGGCCTGGATTGTGGGACGGTGATGGGGCATGAATTTGTAGGGGAAGTGCTTGAAGTGGGCAAGGAAGTAAACAAATTAAAAAAAGGGATGAAGGTCGCTAGTCCATTTACGACCAGTTGTGGTGTATGCTATTTTTGTACATCGGGCTTGACGGCTCGTTGTGTTCATAGTCAGTTGTATGGTTGGGTGCAAAATGGCAAGGGTTTGCACGGTGGACAGGCGGAATATGTACGGGTGCCTATGGCGGATGCTAGTTTGTATGTCTACGATGATTCGGTGAGTGACCGACAAGCTCTATTGGCAGGGGATGTACTTTCGACGGGTTTCTTTTGTGCAGAAATGGCGAATATTCGTCCTGAAAGGGTGTATGTGGTCATTGGTTGTGGTCCTGTTGGATTGATGGCGGTGCTAGGAGCCAAACATTTTGGAGCAGAGCAGGTGTATGCCATTGACCAAGTACCTGAGCGTTTGGAAATGGCGCAGAAATTGGGTGGCATTCCTTTGGCATTGGATCAAAATCCTTGGGCAAAAATTCAGGAAATTACCAAGGGGATTGGGGCGGATGGGGTCTTGGAAGCGGTTGGTAGTAAAAGAGCTGGTCAATTGGCTTTTGAGCTGGTCAGACCAGGGGGCATTATTTCGACTGTTGGGGTTCATACAAGTCCGAATTTTGCTTTTTCACCTGCTCAGGCTTATGATAAAAATTTGACTTATCGGATCGGGCGTTGTCCTGCTCGACATTATATGGAGCGATTGATGCCCAAAATGCAAGAGTTGCCTTTTGATCCTTCGGTGATTGTAAGCCACGAAATGTCTTTGTCGAAAGGGGTTGAGGCTTATGATTTGTTTGATGCGAAACAGGATGGAGTTTTGAAGGTGGTGTTGAGGCCTTAGTGGGATGTGGAGACATCCCGAAAATCGGGATTGTCTGTACTAGGGATGTCCTTTCTTGGGGGGATGGGGAGACATCCCGAAAATCGGGATTGTCTGTACTAGGGATGTCATTTCTTGGGGGATGGGGAGACATCCTGAAAATCGGGATTGTCTGTACGATGTATTGTCTTGGGGGATGGGGAGACATCCTGAAAATCGGGATTGTCTGTACGATGTATTGTCTTGGGGGATGGGGAGACAAGGCATGCCTTGTCTCTACGGGGATTGGTATCTTTATTTTAATACTTTGTAGATGGTGCCTTCGTGGTAAAAATGCAATTGGGGGCCCAAGGCAAATATGCTGCTCAATTCGGGATTGTTGTTCAATATGTCAAAATATTCTTCTGTATTGAAATAGACATCTTTAAATATGGGATTTTTGAGCGACCAATATTCGTCTATGTTTAATTTGCTTTTTGCCAATTCGGGATCTTCTGCATATTTGAGGTAAATGTCTACCCAAGTACCATTGTTCAAATAGAAGGCTCTCCCTCCTACGTTTTTGATTTGATCTTCTAAATCGTAGGTATTGCCTTTTTTGTCGGTTAGTTGCATACCAGACTCAGCTGGATTGATCTCAGACATATTGCTGGCATTGTTCATATCCATAATGTCACGGCTGCTTTTGACGCTTGCGGCACCTTCTTGTTGGGTGGTCAAATTGCTGTATTCCTCTGCAATTTCTTCAACCAAGGCTCTATCTTTTTTGAAAACGTCCATTACTCTAGGACCTCTAGGAAATTGAATTGGATTGGGTGAAGGTGGAGCTTCTGCCTCTAATGTTTCGTCTTCGATGATTAGGTGGCTGGTATAGGGTGTAATGATTCCAAATTGCTTGGCCAAAAAGACGACTTCTTCTTTGAGCTCTTCGTCTTCTCCATTGAGGCGGATTTGATCTAATAAATAGCCAATTCTTCTTGCCGCCCATAGAGGAGAGATAAATTCATTATTGGCATTCTTTTTGTCAAATTTTGCATCAAACTCAAAGTGTTGTTTTTCTCCATTCATTTCACCATCTAGCAAAATTTTTGCATTGCCCCAATCTTCGTATCTACCAAAGACCATTAATGAACTCCCTTGGAATAAATCAGGCAACACTCTAGGATAAATCTTACTTGTCTTTATACCTTCTATGTTTAGATTCAAATTGGTCAATACAGGAGAACTCACTTTGTTGTAAAAACTCGAAATTTTAAGTTCGATGTCTTCTTCAGTTGAAATGTATGTACGATAGGCATTGGTCAATTCGGTAATTTTATCTAATAAATGAGCGTTCAAATCATCCCCAATACCAAACGTAAATATTTTGGCTTTGTGTTTGTTGTTGCGCTCTACATTCCCTAACAATGCCTGTAATTGGGTTACTCCAATGGTTGGTTTTCCATCGGTGATAAAAACAACCATATAAGGACGATCAGCTTCACTCTCCACATTGAGGGCAAGGTCCAATGCCTCATCTATATTGGTTCCTCCACGCGCAACCAAGGTATTGATGTATTTTTTGGCTTTGTCTATGTTTGCATCTGACTTGGGTTCTAATTTCCCAAATAGGTCGCCAGCTTCAGTGGCAAAACGAACAATGTTGAATTTATCGTTTTCATTTAAATTGTCTACGCAATGGGTCAAAGCTCTTTTCGCTTGTTCCATTTTTTCGCCCGACATACTGCCTGAACAATCCAATACAAAACAGATATTTTTGTCTACAATTTCAAGATCGTTGACATTGAGTGCGGGGGTAATATCTAAATAAAAATATCCATCATCAATATTATTGACTTTGTAGCTTAGTAGTGACGTTCCTAAATCTTCTGAACCCAATGAAAAATACAATTTAAAATTAGATTTGGGTCTAAATTTCTCTGCTTCAAAACCAATCAGTGCGTGATTGTCGTCCTTTCTACCTACTTCCAAGTCGAGAGTGGGTGAATATACATTTTTGATGGGTTTTTCGCTTTGAATTTCTGCTTTCAAACTAAATGTTCCTATAGGAACAGGATGTTTCTTTTGGGCATTGAGTGCATAAGTATATTCTCTAATGTCTCCATCTTTTTCGATGGTTTGGGTATATGATATTTTGATTTTTTGGCTGGCATTGGCC
This sequence comes from Chitinophagales bacterium, assembly GCA_020631035.1. Lineage (GTDB taxonomy): Bacteria > Bacteroidota > Bacteroidia > Chitinophagales > UBA2359 > JAHDGP01. The sequence continues at coordinate 5,267 of JAHDIA010000053.1, forward strand.
TCAATTGGGAATATCTTCGCTTTGTAGAGGCTTTGCTCACTGTATTCTAAGAGTGCAGGATCGAGGTATTTGCGTACAATGTCTTGATAAATCTTACGGGCCTTTTCTGCATCCAACAATTCTGATTGAACTTCTCGCCCATTGATCCACATCGAAAACTGATTGATGACGGCATTCGATGGAATGGGAAAATAAAACTCCCCCTCCATACGTCTGTTGTTGGGGTTATAAAACTCTTGTTCTATTTCGGTAACAGCATGTACTTCATCTATCTTAATCTCTACCTTTTGGGATTTTTGTTCAAGGGTGTAGTGCTGGATAATGGGACAGGTTTCACAACGTATTTTTTTGTTGTTGTCTACCACTACAAATCCCCCCGCTGACACATTGAGGGAGACAAACAAAAATAGGGTTAATAAGCAAAAGTGTTGAAGATTATTCATGAACTTATAATTTAGCATTTGATTTTTTTCACTTGCTATCTATATCACCACAAAAATTGTGCTTGGTCAAGCATCGACACTAGAAAAAAAACAAAAAAGTAAAAACTCTAAAATATATTATACATAAATGACTGATGTACAGCACAAATAATGTACAATTTAAACATAAAAATTTGTATTGTCAATACCATTATTGCTTAATAAGCAAACAATTGGATATTGAACTTCCTACATTTGTGCTATATTGTATACGTTGAATAAAGGTTTCTGTTTGATTTAGAGAAAAATAAATGGCTATAAATCAGATATTTAGCTTTTATAGGGCAGCGTCATTGGTGCTATGTTTCGTTCACTCTGGTTAACCAATCCCGATTTTATCGGGACACCAATATTCATCCATCCGCTCACCCTGCTCTTTACTTTTTGCTACGAACAACTTTTCTAATGCCTGCTTCATCATTGTATTCCATCAACAAACGCTCTCCTTGATTGACAAAAGTGATAGACTGAACAGGCTTCGACTCAATGTGCCAGAAAATGGCCTTGTTTTGGTCTACAAAAATCAGTTGGTAATTTTTGTAGCTGGTAGTTTTACCTTCTATCTTTTCTTGTCGCAATATCACTGTTGTAGCATCCTGTTCTATCTCAAATACATTTTTTAGGCTTTCTGTTCCATTGTCTATGGCAAATTCTTGCAAATTGAATAACATTTGCTCTGACTGTGAAACATTGATCAGAGATGCTTCATTGCCCCACTCACCCAATAACCAATCCAACTTTGGTAAGTCAGAATAAAAAGCATTGCCTCTAAATGGGGTAAAGTTGCTGTCTTTGTCTTTCTTTTTGTCTTTTCCTTGCGAACGTCTTGCTGGAGCTCCACTATTGTAAGTATGATAGCTTCTATCAAAGTATACATTTCTACAATCAGCATTGTTGTAGGCATTGTCTCCATTGGTGTCTTCGAACAAATCCCCGACTCCATTTTGGTTTTGGTCCCAACAGTTCTCAACCAAAGCCACTTCCTCTAATCCATCTATATTATCAGACGCTTCTTCTTCCATTTCCGCTGCTTCACCATCCATATCATAAACTGCATCAGTCTCAACTTTGGCTGATTCGGTTTGTTCCATTGGAGTGGCTGATGCAGAACGAGTTGTAGGCATACCTGAAGCAGCGACTGGTCCTGTAGCTCCTTGAGCTTGTGTGGAGATGCCAGAGGATGTAGGCTCTACCTTCCCCAAATCATCACCTTCATTAGCAGGAGGAGCTGTATCTGCTATAGATAGTGCTTCTTTTGCCATTTCTTCTCTTTGTTCTTCATCTTGGGACAATATTTTTGCTTCTTCTGGTGCAGCCTCTTTTGCATAATCGGCTACTGGGGCTTCCACTGTGGCAGCATCCTTCAAGATTTCAGATTGATCAAAATCAGTAGGCGTTTTTTGAATCTTTTCAACTGCTGTTTCCTTGCTTGATGCCTCTGCTAAAGCAGTCTCAACATATGTTTTGGTCTCTGTTGGTGGTGTAGGAGATTCTTGAGGGTTTGTTTTCTTTGCTCTATTGTCATTGGTTGGCTTTTCTATCTCAGCTTCGGCTATCTTTGGGCTTCCTTCAATGCTGTCTCCATACAAATCTACAGCATCACGACTACGCAATGCTTTGTCATCTCTTGAGGGAAGCTCACTTTTTTGTGCTGTAAGGCCATCTGCATCTCTTGTCTCTTGTCCATTTCTTGAAACCCTCTGATCTTGGGGGGCTTTTTTTGCTACACTCTTGCTAGCCATTGCCGTATTATTTTGACTGGGTTCCATCATATCACTGATGGGACTCTGAAAAAGATAAAAAGCAATGCCCAGAATACCCAAAAATGCTGCTGCTGCCAAGATGCGTCTGTTGAATCTACTAGAAGATGGAGCTGGCTCTTTAGCTACAACACTTTCCTCTGTTTGGTCCAACATATTTTCCAAACGACGCCAAGCATTGTCAGACGGTTCTTTCTCCAACTGATGTTGATTCTTTTGAAAAAGATGGTCTATATCGTTAAAATCCTTATCCATATTGATGCGCTATTGCGCCACTTTTAGATGGTCATTGTCAATTAATTGTTTTAGTTTTTTCCTAGCTTTTATGAGTTGTGATTTAGAAGTATTGATGCTAATGCCTAGTTTCTCCGCAATTTCCTTATGACTAAATCCTTCTATAACATATAAATTGAAAACCGTTCGGTAACCAACAGGTAAATAATCCAAAAGTTTTAAAATGTCTTGCTCTCGAATTTGGGCATCTGCTGATGTTTGAGTTGGTATGTGTACATCATTTATTTCAACTGAAAGATTCATATTGTACTTCCGTAAAAACATCAAAGATTCGTTGACCATTATCCTTCGTATCCACGCCTCAAAACTTCCCGTCTCTTTGTATTGCTCAATTTTGGTAAACACCTTAAAAAAACCATTGATCATTACATCCTCTGCATCTTGTTCATTCCGAATATACCTTCGACACACTCCCAACATCTGGGCAGACAGTGCCTCATAGACCAGCTTTTGTGCTTGGCGGTCTTTGTTGCGTAGGGCTTTTATGTGTTTTTGGACACTCAGAATGTTCTGGTTTTTATTAAGTAATGATAAAAAAACAACTTCCCGATTTTGGCTGCGATATTTTCCGACCTATGGCGTCAAAAATACTCGCCTTAGCCCTGCTAAGACTGCGTTTTTTTTCTTATAGGTCAAAAAATCTCATTGCTAAAAACAAGGAACTTATTATTTAACCATTACTAAATCCTTGTTTCTATTCTAAAGATGCAAAAAAATGGATTTTGGGTGTCTGTAAAAGAAGAAAAAACTTGGAAAATGAATTTTTTGCATTGTAAGAGTAGAGTTTTTAACCAAAAAATACAAAATGAAAGAAGATTTTTTGCACAAAATATGGCATTACCGCCTTTTTGAATGCAGCAAAGTCCATACTGAATGTGGACAGTCGCTCGATATTCTAGCTTTTGGCACGGAGAATCTAGATGCTGGTCCAGACCTTTTTAATGCCAAAATCAGACTAGGCAACACTGTTTGGGCTGGTAATATCGAAATTCACGTCAAGGCTTCGGATTGGTTTAAGCACAAACACCAATATGATCCAGCTTATCAAAACATCATTTTGCATGTGGTGTACGAAAATGACGTGGTGGTTCACAACAATTTAGGAGTCGTCATTCCCGCTTTCTCCTTGAAAAAATACATCCATCAAGGAGCTGTTAGAAAAATTAGCTATTTGCGCCAAAGTACGGATTGGGTTCCCTGTACCAAACTACTCAAACAAACTTCCAAATTGTGGTGGATTGCTTGGAAAGACCGTTTACTGGTCGAAAAATTAGAGAGAGCTTGCTTGGAGTTGTCCAGACAGTTGGTTCTGTTGCAGTCTGATTGGGAAGCTTTGTTGTATCAGCAATTGGGGCGGTATATGGGTGTACCTGTCAATGCTGCTGCTTTTCAGTTGGCGACACGGCATTTGCCTTTTAAAATTGTTCAAAAACATTGCCACAAACTAAATGACTTAGAAGCCTTGTTTTTGGGCATTGGTGGTTTTTTAAATAAATCCATTGAAGACGAATATGTTCAGCAATTAAAAAAGGAATTTGATTATTTAAAAGCAAAATATGAACTACAAGTCTTGAAAAAAGAACAATGGAAATTTAGCAAAATGCGTCCTGCTGCTTTCCCCACAGTACGGCTTGCCTTGTTTGCTCGTCTACAATATGAACGCCCTCAATTGATGCAAGCAATTTTAGAAACTCAGGATTTAGATAGCTTGCAAAAGCTGTTTAAGGTACAAGCATCGACTTATTGGGATACGCATTATGTTTTGGGCAAAACCTCTAAGTCCATTGTCAAGAAATTGGGCACAAAAAGCATTTACACCTTAATCATCAATGCAGTCGTTCCCTTCTTATTTTGGTATGGAAAACAAATGGGACGAACTGATTTGAAAGAACGTGCCATTGGTTTTTTGGAACAATTGCCCAAAGAAAAAAATCAAATTATTGAGCAATGGGAAGCAATAGAGGTAGAGAGCGACAATGCTTTTGACAGTCAAGCCCTGATTTATTTAAAAAAGTCTTATTGCAATTCGTACAGTTGTTTGGATTGCCACATTGGGAAGCGGTTGATTCGAGAAAATTAGGAGTTATAAATTGACAAACCGTTTTGCATTTATAATTTACAACTCACAATTCATAATTTTTATGGGGCAGCGTCATTGACTTCGTGGCTAGGTGGGGTCTGGTTAGCCAACGCATATTTTGTCCTTCGTACAAGCGTTCATCCGCCCGCTCATCCGACGCTTTTTTTAATAATTAGATATGACATTTCTCGAAGAAATGTCATATCTAAATCACCTTTATTTCTGTACAATCATTTTTTGCTGGGCAATGCTTTTGCCATTCGCTACAATTGCATAAATGTACGTACCACTTTCCAAATTGCTGGTATTGAATTGAATATTCCCTTTGCCAGAAATTGGGTAAGTGTTCATCTCTCTACCACTTAAATCATAAATAACCAAAGAAGCAGATGGGAGATTGCTAGGCAATGCATATTCAATAAAAGTTTCACCATTGGCAGGATTGGGTGCGTTTTGCTTTAGCAAAGCAGTGTTGCTAATGATAGTGTTGTCCACATCTTGCTTTTGGCTTTCTACTGCCAACAAATCATTAACCAAATTTTCCAAATGATCCAAACGTTCTGTCAATTCATTGATCTCTGTTCTTTGTTCAGAGATGGTTGTTGCTTGCTCCTCAATTTGTGTGCTTTGTTCCAAAATGGTTGTTGCTTGTGCTTCCACTTGTTTATCTTGCTCTTTTAGTGCTTCGACCAAAACAGGTATCAAACCATCATAATTTACAGCATAGTAACCTGCTTCATCTTTTCTAACCAATTCGGGAAAAACTTTTTCCAAATCCTGTGCTAGAAAACCTAAATGATTCCCTTTTTTGGCTTTGCTAAAATCCAAATCATTTACTGTTTGCTTTTTAAATTGGTAAGTTACGCCATCCAAAGCTCTTACTTTATCCAAAGCACTATCTATTTTTTGGATGTCTTTTTTGTAGCGTTTGTCAGAGCCAGACCAAAAGCCTAAAGAGCAGCCTGTTGTTCCGTTGACAAAAAACTTATAACCATTTGCATTAGTTGCGCCAATGGCCACATTACCTGCTCCTGTAACTCTCATTCTTTCGTTACTAGCGGAACTTCCACCTGTTCTTAAAATAATTTCTTTACCACCAATATAAGAGTTTCCATTTGACCAAGGAAGATGAGTATTTCCATAAGGTGAATACACCCCTATACCTCTACCATTACTTTGAGGTACAACTTTCAATCTATCATTAAAATTAGCTGTAGTCGCTCCCATTATAATGGTACCATTGGATAAAATGGACATGCGTGTTTGATTCGCTGCATTGCCATCAATCCAGTCAAAGTCCAAACGTTTGTTGGTACCAGACCAAGCGACCACACCTTGTTCTCCATTTTTCACCCCAGAAATAAAACCTGTAGCTCCTGCCTGGTTTATCAAACCATACAATGTGGTATTGCTTCCACCAGGAACAAAAGACTCTCCTAAAGAAGACCAAGCATCATTGGAGGCTGTTCCACCTATGGTGCCAGAAAATTCTTGAGAAAAACGACCATTGACATGCAGTCTGGTATCTCCAGGCAATCCAGCAGGAGCTTGTCCACCTAGAGACAATCTTGCATTTCTATAAACATTGTCATTGATGCTATTGGTTACTTGATCGCCTGGGTCTGTTCGCTCTTCGGCTTGCCCAAAAACGTTTACATCACAACAAAGAAGAATGAGTATTAACAAAAAAGCTTGGCTAACAAATGAGTTAAAAAAGGTTTTAGTAGTCATAAGAATTTAAATTTATTAAGTAAATTAATATCAACGCATTTAATACAAATGCTATTTGCAGGGATAAACCATCCCCATCAATACACATATGAGGGCCCAAAAAAATTGTGTATTTAACTGTTTGCAATTATGTCCAACCAATGTGAGAGCTTAACTGGAAATGTGTGTTGTTTCAGTAAGTTCTTTTACTTGGTAAAATATACTTCATATGGTCAAGCAAGTTTATCTTAATATTAATTATGCTCAACCACTTATCCACCCAAAAGCTAGTAAATGCAATAACTCATAAAATTGTTTAACTTTTTCTCATAAATTTTGATTTTTGCCATTTTTCGCCAAAACCAGATACATACAAAACTTTAAGAGCTAAATACATTTTATAAAAAATCAATTTATAAACACCAAACAAGCAAACAGTGAAAGTGTTCAGTAATTTTATTATTTTTTTTGTAGGCAATTAAAAAATCAGAATTAGTAGAAGCCTGGCGTGAAGCGGATGGAGTAAAGAGACGACGGGGGACGTAAGGGCGATCCCTTGTGGTCGACCACAGAAACGATGCCTACGTCGAACCGCAGATAGTAGTGGATAGCTCCCGATGCAAAGCAAATCGGGACTAGAAACGGATAGCGGGGAGACACTTTCGTCCGAAGCCCTCCCCGTTCCGTACTATACAATATTATTTATCAATAAAAGTTTTCTGTGATTTTTAAATTCGTTCTTTTAATTTAACTGGCGAGTTTTTGAGTATCCAATTTGTAGCCTACCCCATTGATGGTTTTGATGCAATTATTGCCCAATGCCTTTCGGATTTCGTGTATGTGTACATCAATATTACGCAATCCAATAAAGGATTCATCTTTCCAAATATTGTCAAAAATTTCCTCTCTTGAAAAAACCCGATCTGGGTTGGATGCCAACAACAACAAGAGTTTGAATTGTTTGACAGGAAGCTCCAAAGATTGATCGTTGTACACAACCAAAAACTTTTCTTTGTCTATTTCTAAATTGCCAAGAATAATGCGTTCCATATTGTCAAAACCAAGATGAAAGCGACGCAAAATAGACTGAATGCGTTTGACCAAAACAGACATTCTGATGGGTTTTTTGATGTAGTCATTCCCACCAACTTCAAAGCCTTGTATTTCGGTATCCTCATCGCTTCGAGCACTTAGAAATATGACAAGTGAGTCCTCAATCTCCTTGGTTGAACGAATTTTTTTACAAGTCTCAATGCCATTCATTTCGGGCATCATCACATCCATCAAAATAAGTTGTGGCTTAAAGATTAAAGCCTTTTCGTAAGCCTCTCTTCCATTGTGTGCTTTGAGTGTTTGATAGCCTTCTTTTTTCAAATTGTACTCCACCAATTCAGTTATATCTTCCTCATCATCGACTATCAATATTTTAAAATCTCCATTTGTCTTGTTCATATTGAATGGATTGATTTATTTAATTTTCAATTTTGTATCCAACACCTTTGATGGTCTTGATTAATTTGGCTCCTAATTTATTCCTTAGGCGTTTGATATGGACATCAATGGTTCGTTCCCCCACTATAACATCACTGCCCCAAATAGCACTGTAAATTTCTTTGCGGGTAAATACCCTACCTGCCTTTTGAGCCATAAACACTAAGAGTTCAAATTCTTTTTTGGGCAACTGAATCTCTTCTTCCCCTTTGTATACCAAAAACTGCTCTAAGTCTATTTTAATGTCTGAAACTGTCAACAGGGATTGTGTAACCGCATTCTTATTTTTTCGCTTGAGCAATGCTTTTATCCGCTTTTTCAATACCCGTATTTTGATGGGCTTGACAATGTAATCGTCTGCCCCAGCTTCCAGTCCTGCAATCTCAGAATAATTTTCACTTCGGGCTGTCAAAAAGGCAATGAGTGTATCGTTTAGTTTCGGAATCCTCCTCATTTCGGCACAAGTTTCTATCCCATCTTTTCCTTGCATAGACACATCCATAATGATTAAGTCTGGTATGTGTTCTACTGCAAAAGCAATGGCATCTGCTCCGTTCTGCACGCTTGCTACTTCATAGCCTTCTTGGGTTAAATTGTATGACAAGAACTCAAGAATGTCTTCCTCGTCATCTGCTATCAATATCAAACTTTTTTCTTCCTCCATCTTAATTATTTACGTTCTTTGACAAGTGGCACTTTTATAAATCCTTCTTTGCTTGGCTATCATATACTATTAGATAAGGTGACATTTATCTAAAATTTAAATTAACCGAAAGCCCATACGTTCTTCCAGGTTTAAAACTGTTTACTATAAAATCTTGTCCTTTGTATGTTTGTACTTTTTTAATACTTGAGTCTAGTAAGTTGGACGCATTAAAACCAATTGTAATTAATTTGTTGATTTCTTTTGAAATATTAAAATTTAAAATAGGAAAAGATTGCTCATAAACATCTGGAACAGCCGTAATACCCACAATATCCAATCTAGGTCCAAAGATGTTGAAATTCAAATTGGCATTCAATCCAATATTATCTTGTCTGTAAGCCAATAAGAAGTTGAACAAATAAGGTGATTGCCCTTGGAATGGGCGATATTCTTTCGCATCTGGCTCGTCTTTGATGGCTTCCATTTCGTTAGGGTCCAATTTCACTCTCGACTCAATCAAAGAAAGATTGGTTCCCAAGTCAAAATGACTGGCAAATCGTCCTAGAAAACCAAGGTTTTTTCTAAGCTCAATCTCTAGACCATACAACTCTCCCTTCTCAATGTTTTTCCAAGTAATTTCTCTAGAACTTTGTACAGTTCTAAATCTTTTGACAATTGGATTTCTAAAATCTTTGTAGAACGCACTGACTGCAAAAAGTTCTCCTGGTTTTGGATAAGTCTCGAACCTCAAATCATAGTTATAAACTTCTGTAATTTGTAAAGGTTCAGTACTACCAATGTATCTAAAGCCTCCACCTAAAAAGTCGAAAGAAACAAAGGGAGCCATTTCTCTCATATTTGGACGGGCAATGGTCTTAGAAAATGCAAAACGCAAATTGGTTTTGTCTTGAGCAAGTACATATTTGACATTGACAGAAGGCAATAAATAGGCTTTGGCAATTTCTACCTCAGTCAATAAAACAGGTTCATATGTGCTAGTATCAATAGGACCCGCCCAAGCATCTACCCTGCTTGGCTCAATGTAAATATCGGAACTCTCCCCCCTAAGCCCCATAGAGACTTCCAGTTTTGGAGAAAAATGATAATTGACCAAGGCATAAGCCCCCATTACTCTTTCATATCCTTCATAACTGTTTCTCAGTTCCGAAGCAAGCGAAGGGTGTACCCCCAATATGTAGTAATTTTGATTGTTTACGGTCGTATCAAATACGATGCCGATATTGTCTTCAGCAAGATAATTGTCCACATCTCCACTAAACTCACTTGCCCCAATGTCTGTGCTGACATTGTATCTTTCATAATCTACTTTATCTTCATTAAATGTTCGATCTTTTTGAAAATAACTTGCGCCGACTTTGATTAAATTGTTTCGTTGCCCACCTAG
>JAHDIA010000054.1 GCA_020631035.1 Chitinophagales bacterium
AATAAAAGCATAATAGGCTCTAAAAATCAAAGCAAAGCCGTCTAGCAAAAAAAGTCTTTTTTCTGAGCTCATAGTTTTGTAGATTGAAAATTCAAAATTGAAAACTCAAGATTAATTTTCAATCTTAAATTCTCAATTTTCAATTATTTTGGTGCAACGTTCCTCTTTCATGGCTGCGTGTTGGCTGCGGTTCGACGATTCGATTAACCAACGCATGTTGGGGGCTTGCGTCTGAAAGGGCGTCCTCTCGCTCACCCGACGCTACATTGCCAATTTAAGAAATCATTATCATTTTTGTTTTTTGACAATTTTTGCAGAAACGAGCTAGTTCTTAAACAAGCTATCTAGTCGCCTCTGGCTCCCTACTATTTGTTCAAGAACCACTCTCCAAAAATTGTCAAAGAACCATTATTTTTACAAAAGTATGTTATCTTACAGCAAATATTGAATCTAAAGAGAAAAGCCGTAAAAAAATATTCCAATGAAGCATATACTACAACTGACGCTAATACTCTTTGCTGTTTTTTTCCTCAGTTCTTGTGGATACAACAAAATCGTAGAACTAGAAGAAAAAGCCAATCAACAATGGGGACAGGTCGAGTCTGTTTACAAAAGACGCGCTGAATTACTTCCTCAACTGATGGCACAGGCCAAAACCATTGGCAATATTACCGATAAGTACTCTAGTCAGTTACAAGCTGCTCAAGAAAAGACTTTACTAAAAATCAGTAATGACGATCTTGTCAATACCAATAAAGTCCAAGATTATGTCAATGCTCAAGAAGAATTGGGGCAACTTATGTCACAATACCTTCAAGATCTCCAAGGTCAACCCGATTTTGAGTTGTATGAAAAAAACATCTTAGACCTCAAAGCCCAAATTGAAGGCAGTCAGAACAGAATCAATGTAGAGAAAAGAAAATACTTCAAGGCGGTAAGCGAGTACAATAGTTACATCAACAAAGTTCCCCAAAACCTCACCTCTGGTATGATGGGCTTTGATGAAAAGGCGTATTTGGAACCCCAATAACATCTCGTAGAGAAAATTCACATATTTTCTTAATATCCCTTATTCTTTGTATAAGATGCAACACATTTTTAACTCCTAAACTTCTACAGACATCTAAACAAACTATTTTTAAGAGCATTTGTAATAGTTAGCGGATTTATACCTAATTTAGATATATGAAAATAGCCCTGTTTGGCAAAGTATACAAAGTACAAGCCCATTATTCTTTGCTCACATCTATCTTAGAAGTAATGCAGGAAATTGGCCTAGAGGTCAGTATATTTGCTCCATTTTACGAGCAAATACAAGTCAAACTACCTCTTGATAGTTTTGACACCTTTAATGAAATTGATGAATGTAACCCTGATTTATTGGTCACCATTGGTGGAGATGGGACACTCTTGCACAGCATCAAACACACCAAAAGGGGCGAAATCCCTGTATTGGGCATCAATACAGGTCGCTTGGGTTTCTTGACTAGTACCAACAAAGACGAGATACGAGAAACCTTCGAAGCCATCAAGCAAAAAAAATACTATATCGAAAAACGCTCCATTCTTTTACTCAAAAGTGAAGACAAGTTGTTTGGAGAATGGAATTTTGCCCTCAATGAATGTACTGTTATGAAGAGCGAATCGACTTCAATGATTACGGTACATGCTTATATAGATGGCGAGTTCCTCAATTCTTATTGGGGCGACGGGCTAATCATTTCCACTCCTACAGGTTCAACAGGTTATTCATTGAGTTGTGGTGGTCCCATCATCATTCCCAATTCCAAAACACTCATCATTACGCCCATTGCGCCACACAATTTGAGCATACGTCCCATTGTCTTAACCGATGACAAGGTGGTTCACCTACGAGTCGAGGGCCGTTCCGACCATTTTTTATGTACCCTTGACGCTCGTTCGACCAATGTTTCTTTTAACAAAGAACTCACCTTACACAAAGCACCTTTTCACCTAAAAATGGTTCGTCTTCGCAGTCATAGCTTCTATGGAACCATTCGACAAAAATTGATGTGGGGAGCAGACAGAAGAAACAATAAGAAATAAAAATCCAAACGTTCCATCCAAAATATCATTAATCCCATCATTATCAAGTATATATAATTTAGTCTCTGCATATAATGATTCCTTACCTGTGTCAAACAATTGAGACAAATATTCTTTTGTAGGATTGTTTAACATTGCATTAATGTTTGGGGAATTGCGCTATCTTTGCAAGAAGAGGAATGTATTATGGAGTCAAAATGCCAAGAAAATGAATGAACAACCAGAAAACAAACAACCTTTAGAAGAAGTGACAGAGCATCAAGAGTCTGTGTCACCTGAAGATACTACACATACATCTGTAGAATCTTCTACTCAAACACAAGAAGCTGTGGAAATTGAAGAAACCACTTCAATCATTGAAGCGCAAACTGAAATAATTGATGAATTACCAAACGAAAATCAAACAGAAGAAACCATAGCAGAGTTAACCACTGAGATCGTTGAAGAAACAGAGACAAATGATATAGCAACAGACCCAATTGAAGATATAACAGAATCTGCCGAAATCATTGAAGAAACAACAGAAACTATAGAATCGACCATAGAACACGAAACAGCGATACTTGAAGGACAAGAAGCTCCTACAACTGACGCTATTATAGAAGAAGATACACCAGAAACTCCAACAACAGAAGCAATAGAAAACACTGAAACAGAAGAGAAAATTGATGCCGAAGTAGGCGAACAATTAAGTTTAGCAATAGAGACAGAAGAAACAATAGATAGGGCTGTCGTAGCCAAACACATAGAAGCTTTATTTTTTACTGCTAGTAAAGAAATGACTTCAGATGACATTGAAAAAGCTTTGAGAAAATCACTCTCAGACAAAATTGATGTCTTCTTGATAGAAGAAGTCATACAAGACCTCAATAATAAGTTTGAGTCTGAAGAATATGTGTATACCATTCGACAAATCAACAATGGTTACCGTATGTTGACCAAGGCAGAATACCACAAATCCATTTCTCAATACATTCAGGTATCTTCTAGAAAACGTTTGTCTACTGCGGCTATGGAAACCCTTGCCATCATTGCCTACAAACAACCCACAACCAGATCGGAAATTGAAAAAATCAGAGGGGTCAATTGCGACTATGCTGTACAAAAATTACTGGAAAAGGAACTCATTGCCATTGTAGGGCGTAGTGAAAGTGTAGGCAAACCGCTACTGTATGGCACAAGTCAACAGTTTATGGACCACTTTGGTCTGAAAAGCATAGGCGATTTGCCCCAATTAAAAGAAGTCATTCCTCAACACAATCAAATAGGAAACCCCGAAGATTCACCCGAAGACTCCAAAGGGAATCCTTTTGCAGAATTACGAGCAAAATATGAAAAAGAAGCCAGAGAAGCTAGAGAAGCCAGAGAAGCCGAACAAAGAGAAGCCGATGAAGAAGCAAACGCAAACATCGACGAAAACCAAACAATCGACTCCGACTCCCAAGAACAAGAAGAAGCCCAAGGAACAGAACATCAAGAGTTGGAAGGATCAAACCTTCTCAACTCCCAAGAAGAAAAAATTGAAGACGGAAAAACAGAAAGCACAGAAGAAACAACGCTTGAAGGAGAAACGCCTGGAGAAGGAACAGTTGCAGAAGAAACTATCGAAACAATCGAAGGGATTTCTGAGCAGGAAACGGAAAAAGAAACAACTCTCCTTGGAGAAAAAAATGTCGAAGACTTCGGAACAGAAGAACTCGAAATGGACGAAGGACTCGCCCAAGGATCATTTAGACACGAAATATCCCACAGCGAAGCACCAGAAGCCAAAAGCCCTGAAAGAGACCGACACGAGGAGGAAGAATAATCCAAGCTCTGGTAATAAAGACGAAATGCGCCTCAACAAGTTCATTGCATTGTCGGGTATTTGCTCCCGCCGAAAAGCCGATGAACACATCAAAAATGGTGAGGTTATCGTCAATGGAGAAGTGATCTACGAAATGGGGCATAAAGTCAGTCGAAAAGACAAAGTCAAGTTCAAAGGCAAATTGGTTTCGCCCGAAAAAAAGGTTTACATCTTACTCAACAAACCCAAAGATGCCATCTGTACCACCAAGGATCCTAGAGGGAGACGAACGGTATTGGATTTGCTAGGCTACCTACCTGGCAAGCCTCGACTCTATCCTGTAGGACGCTTAGACAGAAATACCACAGGTCTGTTGTTATTGACCAATGACGGAGAATTGGCGCAACGCTTGGCACATCCCAGCAATGAGGTTCGCAAATTATATTCCGTCGAATTGGACCGTCAATTGACTCCCAAAGATTTCGAGAAAATTAAAAGCAGTAGTGTAGAATTAGAAGAAGGCACCGTTCCTGTAGACGATTTGAATTACATCAATGGAACGGGCAAAAAAGGAGTGGGCATTCAAATACACATTGGCTGGAATCGAGTGGTCAGACGTACCTTCGAAAGTTTGGGCTACAAAATCAAAAAATTAGATAGGGTTCTATACGCCCACCTGACCAAAAAAGATTTGCCTCGTTCCAAGTGGCGGTTCTTAAAAGACAAAGAAGTCATTACCTTAAAGTATATGAATATAAAATAGAAAACGTTTTCTACGAAAGCGACTGAACATTTTAAAATAGCCCCGATAGAAGCACATATCCCGATTAAAAATCGGGACTGATAGCGCGAAACTACTTTTGAAAAACTAAATTTAAAGCAAATTCAATTTAAAAATTTTGGAGGTGGACATCATCACCATTAAATGATTGTTGATTTTTTGAACGGAACGGATTCGCTTCGGACGATGGTATGCCCCTGCTATCCGCTTCTACTCTTTTCAGGGCAGTGCCTGCCCCTACAAGGGTATCCGCTACTATCAGGCGTAGGCATCGCTTCTTTTTGCCCTTCGTTTTTTCTTTCATCCATCCACATTCACGCCCTCCTTCTGCTTAGAATTTCTTGTAAAAATCTTTATCCATCGAACATTGACCCAAAAGACTGCCCGAAGGGCATCAATACCCCACCACCGAGGCAATCGGATAATGATCAGAATACTCTTTTCTGATAACCTCAAAATCTTGGACAACAAATACTGAGTCAGTAAAAATGTAGTCAATACGGAAAGAGGGCAAAGGACCAGCATAAGTGCCTCCCAAGCCAAAACCTTTTTCGGCAAAAGAGTCGGTGAGCAACTCATCTATTTTACGGTAGGTATAAGAGACAGGCGTATCGTTGAAATCGCCACAAACAATGACGGGATAGGGACTATCTTTGACCATATTGGTAAGCAAGTCTGCTTGTTGTCCTCTTTTGATGTAAGCCTCCCGCAATTTGCGAACAATGGACTTAGACGATTCTATATCGGGTTTTTGAATATCGAATTTCTTAAAGAATTTGTAGTCGTTTTTCCCAAATCCTATCGATTGCAAATGGACATTGAACAACCTAAACTTTCTTTGGTTTTCCAATTCGATGTCACAAAACATAATCAAATTGCCTCTAGAACCTTCTATAGCAATACGGTTTTTGTTGCTCAATGGATATTTGGAAAAAACGGCCAATCCCCAATGATTTTTCTCTTTAAGGGTCAGTGTTTTCTCAAAATGGAAATGCTTGTAATTGAGGTCATTGACCAATAAACGAACATTTTGGAAATGTTCGTCATCGTCTTCAGTGTAAAATTCTTGAAAGGCAATTATATCGGGATTTTGTTCCCGAATGAGGTTGAGCATTTTGTCCCTAGATTCTTCATTCTCTGTCCAATTGTACAAATCAAAATTTTGCACATTGTAACTCATCAGCTTAAACTGCTGTGCCATTTGTTGGGGTTCACCCCAATCAAAAGCAAAGAGGTTTTTCACCTGACTCCAACCAAAGACAATGACCAAAAGTGAGCAAAGAAAATACCATTTTCTAAACAACACCCAGAAAAGAATGAATAGTATATTGACGAAAAGTAGCAAGGGAAATGCCAGTCCAAACAGACTCAAATACCAGATTTCACTAGGACTTACAGAGGAGGCTCCATATGAAGCCAATAGCCCAAGCGCAAACAATACATTGACAAAAAAAACAGTTCGTATGATAAATTTACCCATATAAGGGATGTGGCTGTGATTAAATTGTTCTTCCTCAAAAGTCAGTAAATCCTTCCACCAATCCACTGACAATCTTATAATTGACCTAAATTAGTCAATATTGTATAATCACAAAAATAAGAAGCCTTATTATTTATAATATTTCTATTTATCCTTGTCCTTTAAACGAAATAGAAAATCTTTTTCTTCTTTGCTGAGGCTATCATAACCAGACTCTCCAATCTTGTCTAGAATCTCATCCAAACGTGCTTGAATGTCTAGACTACTCATAGGACTATTAGCACCTTGGGTAGCTCGTTGCCCTTTAGAAGTACTATTAAAACTAGCTGTTGTTTGCTTTCTACTACTGGTTTTGGTCGCTTTTTGGGTATTGCGATATACCACTCTAGGTCCTTGAGGTGGGGCAGGCTTAAATATATTGACAATTTTGTCAATCACTTTATTGATAGGTTTTGTCCAGTCGCTTCCAACTTGCAATTGTTTCACATAAAAGAAGCCCAACAAACCTCCACCCAAATGGGCAAAGTGTCCGCCTGTATTGCTCAAAGAGGCAATTCCTACCAAATCGAATAAGACAAAAGCAAGAGCTATGTACTTAATTTTGACATTCCCCAACAACAAAAGCCGAATCTCATAATCGGGGCTAATGGCGGTGAGTGCAAATAAAATGGCAGTAACAGAAGCCGAAGCACCAATCATAATTTCGCCAAAATGCCAATGAGGCAATAAATTGGCAAAAATCATATAGGAAACTGCACCAGCCAATCCTCCCAAAATATAGACTCCTAAGAGCTGCCGATCGCTAAAAAAGGTATTAAACGCAAAGCCAAAAATGTACAACCCAATCAGATTAAACAAAATATGGAAAAAGCGTTCATGGGTGAACATATAAGTAATTAAAGACCAAGGTTTCAGCAATACATGCCAATCGTGGGACACTCCCAACTGATTGAGTACCATTTGAAAACTACCTGGTTTAATGATGTTACAGGCAATCCATACCAGTAATATCACTACATAAAAAATACCATTGGCCAACAAAAGTTTGTTAACCATTGTTCCATAACGGAACTGATATCGTATGTCGTCCCAAATTGAGGATTTACTCCCGTACATTGCTCCTATTTTTGCATAAAAAATTGGCTTTCTACCTATTAAGAGTCTACAAATATAAATTTGTAACCATTTACATCAAATGTATCTATAAATTCTTTAACGTTTAAAAGCAATAAACTGTTTTATTATTTTAGAGACTCTATAACGAATAAACGTCTACAACCCTCGTTTTCGTTCCCTAATTTTAACCTTTACTTTTGCAATCGCCAATACATTAACATTAAAAATCCAAATACCGCTCCTCCCAAATGGGCAAAGTGCGCAATGGGATCTCCTGCGTACTGTTGTACACCAAAAAACAAATCATAGGCCAACATCAACAAAACCAAGTATTTAGCTTTGATTGGAAAGGGAATTGGAATCACAAACATTTTTACATTGGGGTACATCATTGCAAAGGCAATGAAAATACCATAGATCGCACCTGATGCGCCCACTGCTGGTACAGCATATACACTTTGCAAAGTTGCATCACTGGCTATTGTCGCCAAATCAGGGGTCAATTCATTGACTCGCATATAGACCCTCGTTGCATTAAAAGCAACATGGGTGAGTGCCGCTCCAAAACCCGCTATCAAATAGTAAGTCAAAAAACGTTTGGGACCCCAACGGCTCTCCAATGGAGGCCCCAAAATGAACAAACTAAACATATTAAAAAATATGTGAAATATATTCGCGTGCGTAAACATATTCGTCACAATCTGAAAAGGACGAAATTTAGGGGAGTCAAAATAATGAATACCCAAAAAATCGGTCAAACCCCAGAATCCTTCTGGCACCCAAGAATCAAAAGAGGAAGCAAACACATAGGTCACCAAAAAAAACAGCACATTGATGATGATTAAGTTTTTAACCACCTCCGTCAAAGATGCACCGATTCCACCTCCTGTATATCTACTCATTCAAAAATTATGTTTAATATCGTATTTTTTATTTGGAGCAAATGTTTATTGCTTCGTCGCTACTTATTTGCCCGCTATCCGCTTTTACTCCTCCCCTGTAGACCTTGCATGCAAGGTCTCTACAGGCTGCGGGGTAACCGCTTCTATCGGGGCTAAACTAAAAAGTTCAGTCACATTCGCAAAATCAAAACAATTGCTCACAAACCACTAGGCTAAAAAACAATTGCTTACAAACCAACCACAAACCACTAAGCTAAAAAACAATTGCTTACAAACCCCAACCACAAACCACTAAGCTAAAAAACAATTGCTTACAAACCACTAGGCTATGGACTATCGACCATCGACCATCGACCATCGACCATAAATTCACCCCTTCTTTTTAAACTGCTTGTCCAACTCATTCAAATTTTGCGTAATAAACGTCCTACGTCCATTTGGAGCAATGTATGGCTTATCACACGCAAACAATTGATCTATCAAGGCTCGCATTTCTTTATCACTCAATTTTTTGCCTGACTTAATGGCTGAATGCCTGGCCATTGTTTGTGCCAAATTCGTTCGTTTATCCAATTTCAACACTTGGGCATTGTCTCTAAATTGTGCCAACAAGCTATCAAAAGTTTGTTCATAATCGCCAATGTCTCCCAAATCAAAAGGAATGCCCTTGATGCTAAACACTTCTTTCTCTTCTTCTTCTATTTCATAGCCCAATGCGCCAATCTCGGGCAAAATATCCCGCAACAATTGCACATCTTCTCTGCTCAACTGCACCTTTTGTGGGAACATCAATTTTTGAGAATTGTTTTTTTGTTCTTCCAGACACTTCAAATACTTTTCAAACAAAATGCGTTCATGTGCCGCTTGTTGATCCATCATAATGATGCCCGACTTGATGTGGTAAATGATGTATCGGTTGTGGATTTGAAATGGCTGAAACTCACTATCTGTCCGAATACTTTTAGTAGCGTGTCCTTGTTCTGTTTTATTGTTCAATGAGCTTTGAACAGTTGCATATTTTGGTTCATTGGAAGGAGCCTGCTCTTTTTGTTGCTCCATTTTAAAGTTATCACTGGTTTTGAACAACTCCTGCCAATTTTTTGTATTGTTTCGCTCTACATACTTGTTTGTGGGCATTACAGGAGAGCTAGAACTAGGAGTTTTAGAGCTTGTCGTTTTTTCTCTAGGTGTGTAAGTGCGATTGCTGCCTGTTCCTGCTCTACTAGAGAGATCCACACTTTTCATAGGCTTATTTGCTGCAAATGGATTGTTTGCAGGTTGTTTAGAAAAACCTAGGTTGACTTCTTGGCTAAAATCAATGGCAGGGGTTACACTATAAGTAGACAGTGCTCTCTTAACTGCTGCATTGATAAAAGTCTTGACAATCTGCTCATCTTCAAACTTTATTTCTTGCTTGGTCGGATGCACATTTACGTCCAGTCTAGCAGGGTCCATTTCTATGTAAATAACATAAAGTGGTACAAAGTCTTTTTGCAACAAATCGTCATATGCTTCTAAAACAGCAGTATGCAACAAACTACTTTTGATAAAACGATTGTTGACAAAAAAGAATTGTTCACCTCTAGATTTCCGAGCAAACTCTGGCTTACCTATAAAGCCACTAATTTTTAAGTAATTGGTATTTTCTTTGACGGGAACTAGGCGTTCACTGTAATTTTTACGCATCAAGCCGACTATACGCTGTTTGATGTTGCCTGACTTGAGGTGGTAAATTTCGTGTCCATCATTGAATACAGAAAAGAATATTTCATGATATGCCAAGGCAATTCTTTGAAATTCATCCCTAACGTGTCTAGCTTCAACAGGATTGGATTTTAGGAATTTTCGTCTCGCAGGCACATTGAAGAACAAGTTTTTGACCGCAATAGAAGTTCCTTTGGGGCAAGCACAAGCCTCTTGCAGTTTGACCTCCGAGCCCTCAATGATGATGTGAGTTCCCAATTCATCTTCTGCTCTTCTTGTTTTCAAATCTACCTGTGCAATAGCGGCAATAGATGCGAGTGCTTCTCCCCTAAATCCCATTGTTTTGATGGTAAACAAATCATCGGCTTTTTGGATTTTGGAAGTAGCGTGCCGTTCAAAACACAAACGGGCATCTATGGGCGACATGCCTTTGCCATTGTCTATAACCTGAATGAGGGTTTTGCCTCCATCTTTGACTACCAACTGAATCCTGTCCCCTCCTGCATCAATGGCATTTTCTAGCAATTCTTTGACAGCAGAAGCGGGGCGTTGCACCACCTCTCCAGCCGCAATTTGATTTGCTATTGCATCGGGTAATAATTTTATAAGATCTCCTGCCACTAAATAGAATTTACTTTGCTAATGAATACCAACATAAACACACACACAAAGGCTACTGTAAAGATACCTGAAACCAAGCCCAATATGTATGCCGAAACAATGCCTAGCATTCCTATCAAGAGTAATATTCTCATTCCTTGGTTTCTTCTACTTCTAGAACGTCTATATATACGATCGTTTCGAGAAGTCATTGAACGTACCAAAGGGCTTTTGTGGTGACGGTAAAAGCTTCCACGTTCCAATTTCAACTCTCTTCGTTGCTTACGTGCTTCCTCTTCTGGGTCATAGTAGCGTGGGGTATATTCAAATGTTTTATGCTTGGGAAGCTTTGCAAAAGATGAACGAAACATTTTCATATTAACGAAATTTATTATAAAATTGGAGGCAATGTTTACAAAGATACCAACAGTATCCAATACAATAAGATTCCTTTTTAACAAATGTAAACATTTTTATTCAACCATTAGTTGCCTATTTAAAATTTACTAAATTGCAGACAAGAAAAAGCATATAATGATTTATGTCTAAACTGTTTCCATTTGGTTCTAAGCAAGATACAGATTATCAGCAACCTATTGTTAAAAGCTGGCATCTTTTTTTGCTTGTTTTTTTTGTTGGCAGCTTGTTCATTTGTAATACACAAATTGGCAAAAAGCAACAAAAAGAACGGGTAGAATGGATTTTTTTGGATAAAAAAATCATTGTATATGCTTACAAAATCACCAATGACGAGCTACCCAAACCTATTTACCGCAACATCAAAGTTGTTTATGAAGACAATTTGATTTACAGAGAAGATAACAGCAATTTTGTGTCCAATTTTGGCATCCTACCTATTGGACGTCAAATTAGTAACAATCGTTACGAGTTGTTATTGGGATTTGAAGACAAAAGGAATGAAAAAATACTACGGCTCATTGGCACAGGCAATGAATTGTTAAAACAAGACACTCTCCCATTGTTTCAGGGTGGGCATAGAGACGAAGATGCAGATGGCAATGCCGAATTTGTCGGTTTTCTCGAAAAATATCCCATTTATTGTACAGATTGTGATTCGGTTTACTACAATCCGCTACAAATTTATGAGATGCAGGAAGATGGTTTTGTATTGGATAAACAAGCTTGTAGAGCGTGGATAGATGAACATTATTCCGATTTTTATGGTTTTGCGCCCAATTCGGATAAGCGGGTTAGCTTGTTGAAAGAAATCGAAAGTCCTTAGAGATTCGAGTTTTTTTGTTGATTGGGTGATGTAGGGGCGAAAATGGGGAGATTCCAGATAGCCAAAGGCTGCTGGAATGATTTTTATCGACGAAGGGCTTGAACAGAATAAAATACGCCTGATTGCAATGGATACCCCGGACTCCCAATTTTATTGGGAGGAGGAGTAGAAATGGAAAGCAGGGAGTCCCCCACCCACGAAGCCATTCAACGTTCCGTCCAAATCAAAAAAACTCCAATATTACTTCATTCACTTTTCCCCCAAATAGGCAATGCATTTTAATTCTACCGCTATGGGCGTTGGCAGGCTCTTTACCTCAACAGTTGTACGACACGCTTGAACATCTTTGAAGTATTCGGCATAGATACGGTTAAAAGTGTTGAAATCTCGCTTCATATTGACCAAGAAAACAGTGATGTCAACCAAGTCTTTCCATTCTGCGCCTGAAGCTTCTAAGACTGCCTGTACATTTTTGAAAACCGAATGAACCTGTGCCTCAAAATCGAAGGTGACAAAATTGCCTCGGTGATCGAGTTCGAGTCCTGGGATGGAATTGTCTTTGGCGTCTCTGGGACCAATCCCTGACAAAAACAACAAATCCCCTACTCTACGGGCGTGTGGATAGGCTCCAACAGGTTTGGCAGCTTTTTCGGTATTTACTTTTTCGCTCATTTTGTCGTCAGATTTAGTGAATGTGGGAAAGATATTGTTTTGTCAAGATTTATTCAAGATATAGTAAACTTTTTCGGAAGAAAAACAATTGGTATTAATTAGATTGTAGTAAGTTTACGCATAAATAAACGGTTCAAAAAGATAAGATTATGGAGTTTCCTTCTAAACTAATTGGTGACGCTGTCAACGAATTTAGCCGCCTACCTGGTATTGGTAAAAAAACTGCCCTTCGTCTCGTATTACATATGCTCAAACAGCCTGTAGAAGATGTACAACATTTTGGAAGAAGCATTTCCAAAATGCGGGAAGAAATTCGCTATTGCAATAGCTGTCACAATATTTCAGATCAAGAAATTTGTAGTATTTGTAGCAACAAATCTCGCAATCAATCGCTTATTTGTGTGGTTGAAAATATGCGGGATGTACTCGCCATTGAAAATACCCAACATTACAAAGGATTATTTCATGTATTGGGTGGGGTGATTTCTCCACTAGATGGTATTGGTCCTGAAAAACTGCACATTGCTTCGCTCTTTAAGCGCATCAAAAGTGAGGGAGTCAATGAAATCATTATGGCATTGAGTCCTACAATGGAAGGAGACACTACTGTTTTTTATATCTCCAAAAAAATTGCTGAGAATCATCCTCATGTAAAAGTAACCACTTTAGCTCGTGGTGTCTCTTTTGGAGGTGAATTGCAGTATGTGGATGAGGTTACCTTGGCTCGTTCTATTGCGATGCGCCGCCCTTATGAAAATTATTTGATAAAAAAGCAGAATTAGTGCCATACTAATACGACCGCCAATAATCCCAAGACAGTCCAAAATGAATGAACCAAGCTCGTTTGCCTTGGTTGTTAAAAGTGTATTCCAAACTCATGGGTACATTTTCCCAAAAGACGACATCTAGTGCGACACCTGTACCTGTCAACCACTGATTGTTGTAGGGATTTTGTGTGTCAAACAACTCATCTTGACCTCTTGACAAATCATTGTGAAATCGGAAAAAGCATGCCACTGGAATTTTTCGTTTGCGGATGGGATTGGGTAAAATGAACTCCCAAAATTTGTAGCGAAGATTGCTACGTATCAAAAAGTAAGCCTGAGTGTCGATGATGTTTGCTTCAAAGCCTCTGACAAAATCCCGTCCAAAGCCAATTTTGGGATTGGTATAATAATTTTGATTTCCCCAAGTTTTGAATGCCTTAAAATTGCCTGCAATAAACCAACGCTCGCTCAACTGATGGTACTTAGAAACATTGGCAACCAATTCAAAGGTATTGACCTCATTGAAAATGCCCAGTCCGTGTTTGTTTGCCTCGACTCGTAGATACCAACCATTTAAAGGATAATTGATGAGGTCTCGGCGGTCGTGTTCAAAAGCATAAGATAGACTAAAATGGGTTTGTTTGAGTTGGTTAGGATTTAAAAATTGTGGATTAAGGCTTGCCAACAAATTGTCAATTTGGATGTGGTGGATATTGAGTTTGACAAAGTGGGCAGTGTTGAGTCGTTTTTTGTTTTTGAGGGTGATGTTGCCTGTCCAGCGGTGCATCAATGGTTGGTCGGGAATGAATTCGGCAGAATCTGCGGGAAAATATTGGAGTTTATTGGCATCGCTTTGGTAGTATACTTGGCGATCTCCAATGTATTCTAAGCGGGTTTTGAGTCCCCATTGTTTGCGTTTGTCAATGTATGGGAAAATGTAGCGAAACTGTGCGAGTCGGCTATAGCCCAATTCTAAAGAAGCAATGATGCTCTCGCCTCTCCCCCTCAAATTGTACATATTGAAATAAGCTCCGTATACCAATCGTCTCAAATCGGCATTGTGGTCTTGTAGCCAGACATTGTAATTCTGATCAATGACTTGTAAAGTAGGGATGGGATAAACACGCCAGCGTTCCTCTATGTCCAATTTAATAAGAGCGTGATTGTTTTTGACTTTTAAGGTATCAATGTCTACTTTGTTGAATAGGTCGGTATTGAGTAGATTGTCTTCGCTTTCGGTAAAATTGCTTTCTAAATCTTTGATTAGAAGTGTATCACCTATCCCAAAAGTCAATTCTCGAAACAGATAAGCTGCTTTGCTCACTTTATTGCCAGTGACCACCATACTGTCCACTACAATAAAAGCCCCTTGGGTTTGTCCCCAAAGTGGAAAGGAACAGTACACTGCTCCAAAAAGCCAGCACAATAGAGGGAAAATAGGTTTTACATACACAAGCGATTAGACACAGCTAGTTTTATATCTTTAGGTAGTTCATTAAAGAATCGTAACGCTCTTGCAGGTAATCATCAAAAGTTTCTTCACCATAAGACGCTTTGACCTCATAACTGTATCGTTCAAAAGTAGCAACAATCGTATTGAGTTCTATTTTATTGAGCTTTAATGTAAGCGTCATCTTTTTAGAATCAGGCGAAGTTTCGACATAGGTAGCCAAAATGCGTGCGCCTTCCGATTCGATGATTTGAGAGACCTCTGCCATTGAATAATCAGACGTATTCATTTCCAAGACGATGATGCCTCCAGGATCTTTAAAGGCATTGATGCTGGCAATTCGTTCCAATACTCCATCTCTTTGAATCAAGCCAACATAATGACCTTCATCATCGACTACAGGAATGGCTGAAGTACCATATTGATTCATCTTCTTAACAATATCGAATAAATGATCTTCAACATTAACATTGACTCGTTCGTTTTCC